>DZCT01000046.1 GCA_022736535.1 Desulfatirhabdium butyrativorans
CCAGCGCCATGCCTGCAAAATTCCATATATGATGAGTATGCGCCACTGCCTGTTCTTCAAAGCCTGCTTTGAATTGTCCCAAAATGATGTTTGTCACAAGAGCGGCAATCACAATGGCAAGGACGCCAGAAAAAAGATGCAACTGTCGGAACAGAATCAGGTCTCTGAACGCGCCCATTGTGCAGAAACGGCTTCTCTGAGCGATAAATCCGATGCCGATTCCCACGAGAAGGGAAACGATCACCGGCGCGTGCATGGAACCGGGTCCTTTGACGCTGTAAAAAAGCACCCCGCTCTGAGGCTGATCTTTGATTTGCGGAAAAATCAGCATCAGTGTCAGAAAGCCTGCCATGATGAGGGGCATAAGCCAGCCTGCGGATATGTCTGCTTTCTGGCTGCGTCCGAGATTGTATCCGCCCTTGAAAAACAAGGTGCCGATGCCGATGCCGCATATCAGTCCGAGTATGCCGGAAACAGCGTTCAGGTCGCCGCCGGAGAGTCTCAGCATGGCGCGCCAGGGACATCCCAGAAAGACCAGTGCGCCGATCATGGCAAAAATGCCGAGAACAAATCTGACAATGGGCGCGGAGCCGCCTCGGGGTCGAAATTCTTTGAAAAGATAGGCTGCTGCCAGCGAGCCGAAAACAAAGCCGATGATTTCGGGCCGCATATACTGTACCACATCAGCCCGGTGCAGTCCGATTGCGCCGCAAATATCCCGCTCAAAACAGGCGACACAGATGCCCATGTTGCCGGGATTTCCCAATTTTTGCAGAACCGGGGCGAGAACGCCGATCACAGCTCCCACCGCAATGACGCCCCAGCGAGTTGCAAAAAAATTCTTCATTATCTCCCTCCTTGGATTAAAAAAAACAGAATTTAAAAAAACGAAACACTTTTTTCGTGTCCCTTTGTGGAATGAACTTTGGGGAGATTTTTTATATCAGACCGGCAGGACTGTCAAATTGATAAAATTCATGCGAGAGACATGCTTCATTGATTATTTCTATGGAAGCCTTCTCATTTCTCATTTCTCACTTCTCATTTCTCACTTCAGCCGCTGTTTGAGAAACTGAATTTCTCTTTTGAGAGAAAAAGTGAAGCGAACTTTATTCACAGCATCAGCATGTTGTGAGACATGGCCGGAACGGACCGGCACCATATCATAACGCCTGAAATAAGGATACATCATGCCGTTTAGCAGGATCAATGCAAGGGGGCGGGTCAATGTCCTGCTGTCAAACTTCAGAAGATATGCGACAGCCTGTTCATAAAAAAACTGCGCTCTTTCAAGAAAATGCTGCCGATGCGAAGGCTCGCAATATATTGACGCTGAAAGCAGAATATTGCATTTGCGGATGTCCTGCGCAGCCCATGTTTCATTCGTATATTCCAATTTTTCCGGCTTGTCCAAATAGGGATATTCGTTTTCCGCCATCCATCTGGCATAATGAATCAGGCTCTGCTTTGCATAATGCCACATTGAATCGAACTGTCCGGCTTCTGTTTTTATGTCTAAATACTTGACAAGCGATTGGAGAAAAACCGTGTACATCCAACGGTTTTCCGCATCGAGCAGGTCTCTTTTTTCAATATCGTCCTGCGGATGAATGCAGCAGCAGATTAGATATTCGGCTTTTTCCAAGTATTTTTTATCAGTTGTAAGACTGTACGCGTTCATCAGGGCATTTAAAGAATTGCCGCTGGCGCGTCCGGGACCGTCGAGTTCATAAACCTTATTCAATTCTACTAAATTCTGCTTTCCGAGACGGGTTTTCAGCAACAGCCGAAGGCGGCGCAATTCTTTGATGAGCCGGGCGCAAAGCGTGCTTCCCATGTCCATGTTAGCGATGACAAACTCGGCTAATTCCAGAACCGCTTCTTTTGAAGACAGACTGCCGGTCATGTAGTAATGCAGCAGCAGCCCGGTTGAGTAATTGTGAGACAAAGAAGGTCCCCCGCCGTAAGCCGCAAGATTTCTCTGCCCCGCGTGTTTTTTGGAAAAACATCGGTGGGTGGCGGTTTGCACATCAATGTAATGTTCCGTGTGCCAGAACAAGCCGTGATTGTATTCGGCTCTGTCCTCGTCTGTGTGATAAATGTCAATGTCTTTCATGTGGCGGCAGAGCGGGTCAGCCAGCAGAAACCACCTGTAATCGCCGCTTGCGGCAAACTGCATCAGCGTACCGTAAATGCAGTCGTATTGGTTGTTGTAATGGGAAATCAGAGGATCGCCGCCCTCATGTCCTGCGGCTTCGTGATCCGCGTAAAATTCCCCGAAATGCCGCCAGCCGTATTCGTCAATGATTTCCCGGCGGTGAAAAAAAGTGTTTTCTCCCCGAACTGCGGTATTTACCGAAGATGTTAAGGGGTTATCCGCATCTTCGCTTTCAGGAATCAGACAGCCGAAAGCTTTGCTTTTTGCATTCCATTCGGGGGTTGTGCGGGCAATCATCGGCGTGTGAAGATTCGGAATTGAAGATTCAAGACCGAAATCCAAAAAGACCGTGTGCGTTTTCTGTTCGCCGCCCTGCAATTCAAACACATCGCCGTATTGTTTGGGAAACAGCCTCACCGTGACGGTTTTTTCATCCGCTTCCAATGCTTTGGGAAAATTCTGCCAGAAATCCTGAACCGCGGCGGAAATCTTTTTTTCATCATCTGTCACACAAAGAACCGGATTTATTCTTGTTCCTTCCTGAATCATTTTTCCGTCGGAGAATATTCTGTAGCCTTTAAAAGAGGTTGTGATTTCGCCGTTCCGGTTCACATGATTTCTGCTGTTCCAATGCCCGCCCCCGCTGGAAGCTTGGTAAATTGAGAATTGAGAATTGAGGATTGAGAATTGAGAGTTCAGGGGCGGCATCTGCCCTCCCGTTAAAACGATGGTTTTGTTTTTACGGGTGTTCAGCGCGGCGTGGACGGAGAGGTCTTTGAAGAAAATTGACCCCGGATCGCCGAGGTCCCATAAGCCGCCCGGATGTATTGCCGCTTTGGGATTGAGAACGGTAAATTCTATCCGGCTCACGGCGCTGTTTGCAAAAAAGCTGATTCTTGCAAAAAAAGAAGCAAAACTTGTTGAATTGTCAAGTCTTCTGAATTTGCCTTCGGCTTTCAGCGTGGTTCTGAGCGGTCCTTGGGTTTCCAAGAAAATTCTGTCAATAAGCGGCTCGTATTTTGCGCCGGATTCGTCTGTCAGAACAATGCCGCTTTTCCGGGCATCTGAAATTTCCTCTCCCCTGACCGCAACCCGGTCAAAGGGTTTGAATATTTTTGAACTGACAAAAAATGCGGCAGCGGCTGTATCAACAACAAAGCCTTCGCTGTTTGATTTGACAGTTATACAGGAATTTTCATCTGAAATATTCTGTGCGTCATTCAGCATCAGTTCCAGTTGACTGACGCTTTTCGCGCTGATATTTGCCTGAAAATCCAGCAGCAGCCATTTCAGGCTGTTGTCAGACCATCGGGCAAGCGGCTGTGTCTGAAGCGGAACAGGATTGCCTTCCGCATCCCGCAGGGAAAGGTTTGCTGTGTCTCCGAGCATTCCTTTGGGAAAGGGAACGCCCACCGTGACCGGCGCATGATGCCGGTCAATGCCGTCATGTTCTTCAAGAATGATCGTCGTTGTCATCATTTGTTTTCTTCCCGTTCCCACGCTCCGCATGGGAAGGTCGCTTCGGAACAGGGACGCGGAGCGTCCCGTCTGCATTAATGCCCGTTAAGTTTCGGTATATCTCGTTCCCACGCTCCGCGTCAATGGCATTAAGTTAAGAGAAAAATATAGCGGACAACATCACCGAAATGTAGAAATGTAGGTTGGGGTGAGCCTGCGAACCCCAACACCTGCCGGATGATGTCGGGGTTCGCAGGCTCACCCCGACCTACATTTTTCTCTTAACTTAATGCCATTGACGCAGAACGTGGGAACGAGAACTCTCAGGCTCAGAGCATAAGAACAAAAAAATATATATCATGTATGAAATTATCTTGCAACAATTCTGATATTCTTCTAAACTATTTCATTATGAAAACAAAAATCATCTATACGTTGCTGATTTTCTTTTACACTGTTGCCGGGCTGCGGGCAGATGACATCAAGCCTGCGCCTGTGTCTCAACTGCCTGTTTTGACAGAAAAACAGCAAATTATCATCATTCCAGTGGAGGGCGAAGTGGGACCCGCCATGGCTGCGTTTGTCTCGCGGGCGGTTGCTGAGGGCAAAAAACATCCCGACGCTCTTTTTGTGTTTAAAATGGACACCTTCGGCGGACGCGTGGATTCCGCATTTGAGATTGTTGACACGCTTCTCAGCATTCCTGCGGAAAAAAGCATCGCTTATGTGGAAAAACGGGCAATATCCGCGGGCGCGCTCATTGCCCTGTCCTGCGGAGACCTTGTGATGAAACACACCACCACCATCGGCGACTGTGCGCCCATTATGCTTTCAAACGAAGGTCCTCAGATGCTGGGAGAGAAATTTCAGTCCCCGATCCGGGCAAAATTCCGCACGCTGGCAAAACGCAACGGTTATCCCGAAGTGCTGTCAGAAGCCATGGTCAGTTCCGACACGGCAATTTACAGAATTGAAATGGCGGACGGCAAAATTCTTTATATGAGTTCAACAGATTATGAAGATTTGACCGATGCGGAAAAGAAAAAAGTGCGCGCCAAAAAAACGGTCAAAGACAGGGAAAAACTGCTGACCATGGACGATGACGAAGCTTTGGTATTCGGCTTTTCCGAAATGAGCGTCAGCTCGCTTGAAGAAATGCTTGAAAAAAAAGGCATTCGGGATTATCATCTCATCACTTTTGAGGAAAGCTGGTCCGAACAATTGGTGAGATTTATCACCACGATTACGCCGGTTCTGATGATTATCGGATTTGCGGGGCTGTATATCGAGATGCAGACGCCCGGGTTCGGTGTTCCGGGAATTGCGGGCATTCTCTGTCTTGCGCTGGTCTTTTTCGGACAATATCTGGCAGGGCTTGCAAATTATACGGAACTGCTCATCGTCATTATCGGGATTCTGCTGCTGGGCGTTGAAATGTTTGTACTGCCGGGCTTCGGCATTGCAGGCTTTGCGGCAATTGCCATGCTCGCGGTCGGCATGATCCTTTCGCTTCAGAATTTTGTTCTTCCGAATCCTGAAATCCCCTGGGAAGCCCCGCTCCTCAGACAGAATGTCATAACCGTATTCGGAAGCCTGCTGGGATCAGCCGTTCTTATATTTATTTTTTTACGCTACATCTTTCCGAAACTTTCAGGGATGGTGAAGGGTCCTTATCTGACAAAAACGCTGGCGCAGTCTCATGTGGATTCAGATGCCCCTGTTTCAGTTTCCATAGGCGACAAAGGCATAGTGATAAAGCCGCTGCGGCCTGCCGGAACAGTGAAAATCGGGGAAGAACTGTATGACGTGGTGTCAGACGGCGAATTTGTCGCCAAAGGCGAAAGCGTTGTTGTGGCGGAAATTCAGGCGAACCGAATCATGGTGTCAAGGAGTCGGAAAGATGAACAGTGATCTTGTATTGGCAATTGTGTTGCAATTTTTGGGCGTGGGGGTTATTATTGCAGAGTTTATTCTGCCTTCAGCGGGTCTGCTGACGGTGACAGCCATTGCCGCGTTCGGCTATTCGGTTTTCCATGTATTTTGGAATGTTTCCAGAGAAGCAGGCATCGCTTTTATGGCGGCGGATGTGCTGCTGATTCCCGCAGCCGTGGTTATCGGCATGAAAATGATCAGCAAATCGCCGGCAGCTTTGAAAAAAACGCTGACCAGCGAAAACGGCGTCACAACGCAGGATTCATATTTGCAGGTTCTGGTGGGAAAAACCGGAAAAGCCCTGACAACGCTCCGTCCCGCAGGAAAAGCCCTGATTGACGGGATGCGTTTGGATGTGGTTTCCACCGGAGATTATATTGAAAAAAACAGTGAGATTGTCGTGTCGGATGTCAGCGGCAATCGGATTGTGGTGAAGGAATTGAGAATTGAGAATTGAGAAGTGAGAATTGAGAAGTGAGAAATAAATTCACGCCTGTGTTCAATTTTCAATTTTCAATTCTCAATTCTCAATTCAACAAAGGGGGTTGTTATGACACAGATTCTGATTGTAATTGCGGCGATTATTCTCATCGTCATTTTCTTTTTTATTTATTCTTCTCTGTCGCTCTGGTTCCAGTCGCTGGTATCGGGCGCACAGGTGGGGCTGCTCAACATCGTGTTTATGCGGTTCCGGAAAGTGCCGCCGAAATTGATTGTGGAAGTCAGAATCATGGCGGTGAAAACAGGCGTTGAAGTTTCAACAGATGAGCTTGAATCCCATTTTCTCGCGGGCGGCGATGTCATGCGCGTGGTGAAAGCATTGATTGCGGCGGACAAGGCAAACATTCCTCTCAACTTCAACCGTGCGGCAGCCATTGATCTGGCAGGCAGAAATGTGCTGGAGGCGGTTCAGATGAGCGTCAATCCCAAAGTGATTGAAACGCCTCTGGTCGCGGCAATGGCAAAGGACGGCATTCAGTTGAAAGCCATTTCCCGCGTCACGGTTCGGGCAAATATTGACCGGCTCGTGGGCGGCGCAGGAGAAGAAACGGTTCTGGCGCGGGTCGGCGAAGGCATTGTCACGACTATCGGCTCTGCGGAAAGCCACAAATCTGTTCTGGAAAATCCCGACACCATCAGCAAGCGGGTGCTGGAAAAAGGTTTGGACGCGGGAACCGCGTTTGAAATTCTGTCCATTGATATTGCGGATGTGGATGTGGGAAAAAACATCGGCGCGGAATTGGAAACCGACCGCGCCGAAGCGGACAAAAAAATCGCTCAGGCAAAAGCCGAAGAACGCCGGGCAATGGCATTCGCGGCGGAGCAGGAAATGAAGGCAAGAGTTCAGGAAATGCGGGCAAAAGTCGTGGAAGCAGAAGCGCAGGTGCCGCTTGCCATTGCAGAGGCTTTCCGGGCGGGAAATATCGGCATCATGGATTATTACCGGATGAAAAATATCATGGCAGACACGCAGATGCGGGATTCGATTGCGCTGACAGGCAAGCCTGCGGCAAAGGAAGAAAAATCGTAAAACGGTCAATACGAAGACTTAACCGTAAGGGCGCCGCCGGTGTCAATGGCATTCAGTTAAGGACGGAATCCCCCTTAATCCCCCTTTTTTAAAGGGGGACCGAGGGGGATTTTTGCAGAATCCCCCCTGGCCCCCCTTTAAGAAGGGGGGTTCCGCTTAACTGAATGCCATTGGCCGCCGGCGTGTCCCTACGCTGAAGATGCCCCATGGCGAATTTCCTCATCGAACATCAATGCCCTCAGTGCGGCGCGCCCGCGCTTCTGGAAGATACAGACCGTATCTTTGCCTGTGAATATTGCCGGGTGAAATCTTATCTGTTTGCAACAGATTACTTCCGCTATGCACTGCCTCACGCGGCAAACCCGGATAAGGAAATTTTCTTTTTTCCCTATTGGCATTTCAGAGGAATGCGCTTTTCCTGCTATCCGGACAGGACAGATTACAGATTTACAGACCTCAGTTGCCCGGCTGCGGATGCCGTCGGCTGCTTTCCGCTTTCACTCGGGCTGCGGAGCCGGACCCTGAAACTCCGATCAGTCTCTCCGCATCTCAGCAGCCGCTTTTTATTCCCCACGCTTCCGGCACAGCAGGCGATACGGATTGCTCAAGCCCGTTCCGATCTGTTTCTCTCCGATGACAGCCTCATCTTCTCAAGTTTTGTCGGTGAAAACATCAGCATGATCTATGCGCCCTTCTATATTGACAGGCTGCAAGATAGTGCTGACCTCTCACCCCTGACCCCTCACCCCTATCTCATTGACGCTGTGTTGAATGAAG
Source organism: Desulfatirhabdium butyrativorans (assembly GCA_022736535.1). Lineage (GTDB taxonomy): Bacteria > Desulfobacterota > Desulfobacteria > Desulfobacterales > JAIFKL01 > JAIFKL01. The sequence continues at coordinate 7,857 of DZCT01000046.1, forward strand.
CCCTTCCGTGTGCAGTGCCGGATGATTTTGATGTCTCACGGATGCCGGGCGGCTCCCCGAACTGGCAGATCCGGTTTCTGCCCATGCTTTGTCCGAACTGCGGCAGCGATTTGAAAGGGGAGCGGAATGCGCTGGCATTGTATTGCAAAAACTGCGATTCAATGTGGCAGGCTCGTCAAAACGGTTTTGAAAAACTGCCGGTCGCCTGTCTTTTGAATTTCGGGGAGGAAGCCGGGACTGACACTCTGTATTTTCCGTTTTGGAGAATCAAAGCAGATATTTCAGGGATTGAACTGAATTGCTGCGAGGATATGGTCCGAATTGCCAATCTGCCCCGAGTCGTTAAAAAAAATCGGAATGCGGCAGAATTTTATTTCTGGATACCGTCATTTACACTTCGTCCTCAGATGTTCCTGAATATCGCGCGCAACATAACCCTTTTTCAGCCCCCGGAAAAGCTGAAGTCTTCACTGCCGCGGGACGCCCGATGTTATCCGGTCACGCTGCCGATTACGGAAGCTGCTGAAAGCGCGAAAATCTGTCTTGCCGGTTTTATGAAGCCCCGAAAAAATCTTTCCGAAAGACTCCGGGGCATTGAAATCAGACCCCGAAAATTTCTGTTGGTTTACGCGCCGTTCCGTGAAACGCATCATGAGTTTGTCAACGCCGAATTTCATATCGGCGTCAGTAAACTTATGCTTGCCGGTGTAAGTCATTGATGATTACACATTCTCGGATGTCGGTTCCCGCAGAATATTGACAATCAGCCATTTTCCGCCGAATTTTGCAATATGCAGATAATCCGCACCCGCCGGCGTTTCTATTTTGACGCTGGCGATATTTTCAAATATATCAAGAATAAAGATTTCATTTTTAAGATTTTTTTTCAGTCGCTTTCCGGCAGCCCACGCTGTCTTTACAAGGCTCATGGCGCTCATCTGTTCCAAATCGCTTCCGGATGTTTTCGGATTGACAGAAATACTGCGCCTTGCCAGTTCAGGATGGATGCTTTTTTCAATTTTTGCGGCATTTCCCTCATGCCATCCTTCTATATAATCGAGAGCGGCTTGCCGAACTGCCAGCCTGTCCCTGTCTTTTCTGAAAGCAGAACCTGAATACTGGAGAATCTTTCTGTATATCAGTTCCGAGATATGATGATCTATATTTCTGCTTTCTTTTTTAAAAATACCGGCAATTTCTTCATAGTCGAAAAAGCCGTCCGTCACAAGAATGGGGATGCCTTTGGGTTTTCCCGGCTTATCTTCTCCGCTGTCCACCCGATTGTGCATATAGCCGGATTCTTTGTGCCATGTCAGGGCATGCTGATTTTTTGTTTTGTCGTAACACAACTGAAATCCCTGAATTTCTTCCTCATTGTTTAACCATACCACGAGGTCGAAATAATCGTCTATAAACCATCGCCGCATCGGTTCCCCTTCATTCTGTCTGATATTTCGTATCTCATATAGCATTTGCGGGAAATCCTGTTGAAAAAGTTGATAATTTAAAAAGACTGAAAATCTATGTATTTTTTCTGCATGCATAATTTGTGGAATCCAAAAAAGGCTTTTTTTCCGGCATGGTGATTTTACCTCCTTTGTCACGTTGCTTGTCTCTCTTTCCATTATTCATTCGTGTTTTTTTTATTTGTGAACAATTTGTGTCCATTCGTGGCTGAAAAAAAACTGTAATCTTTTTGCCACGAATGCACACGAATTTTTTCACGAACATAAGCACACGAATTTTTTTAACACGAAAAAGTGGCAAGGCGGGCAGCAAGCTGCCCACCCTACGGAGATTCCGGCGGTTCAAGGTTTCTGAATTTATCCGGCATGTTCACCACTTTCTTTTTCTCGTTGTCGAAAAACACAATGCCGGTTTTTGCCGCAGCGATTTCTTTTCCGGTGTCTTTGTTCGTCAGTCTGTAAAAAAAATCGCAGCCGTATTTGTTGAAATCGTCACGGGTCACTTCAACCTGCAAAGTATCGCCGTGAAACCCCTCTGATTTATACACAATCACCGCATCTGTCAGCACAAGCCCCACGCCGTCTATGTCCAATTCCGTAAATCCGTATTTTTTGAAAAAGCGCAGACGGGCTTCGTGAATCAGAGAAAGCACCGCGTCATTGCCGAGATGTCCGCCGTAATTGATGTCGCTGATACGGATAGATATTTCTGTTGAAAATTCAAAATGTTCCGGCAAATCTAATTTGACTCTTGCCATTGTTCTCCCATGCCTTTCACCCCATAAACACCGAAAGCAGGTCCTTTCTCGCATTTACATGCTGTATGGTAATCTGAACAAGGTCTTCCGGCTTTAAAGATATACCCCCGGAGGCAGGCAGCAGGCATTCAATCATGTATTCTGTCAGCAATGCGATATAATCGCTTTTCCGCCTGCCCAGCACAATTGCCTCTTCTTTTTCTCCGATTCTGCCTTCAAGATATTTCAGCAGCCAGTATTTTTTGCGCCGGAACTGAATTTTGGATACAAGGCTCATAGGCTGTTCCAGCAACTGAATCGCCCGCTCGATTTCCTCTTCAGTGTAAGGGTCTTCCAGCCCGAAAACCGTGCGAATCTGACGCTGGATTATCAGGTCGGAATATTTGCGGATGGGCGATGTGGCGGTCAGATATGCGTCAAGCCCCAGACCCGAATGCCGCTCCGGTTCGCAGCCCAGCATAAAGCGGCTCAACTGTTTGCGCTGCATCCAGTTCTGAAACAGCGTGCCTTCGTCATCTTTGTAAAGACGGGCTTTGGGCTCCGGCTGGGAGCGGTAAATCGCCGGGAGATTGTGCTTTGCTAAAAATCTTGCCATCAGCCAGTTTGCCATAATCATGATTTCCGACACCAGCATTCTTGAAGGTGTTTCCCTGTTGGTTTTATTGAGAACCATCTCTCCGTTTTCTAACCAGATGCTGATTTCCGGAAGGGATATTTGAATCGCGCCCTCGGACAGCCGTTTCTGCCGGAATCTTTTGGCAATATCCTGAAGGAGCATCATATTGCGGTCTTCTTCCGCCATCATGTTGACCTCGTGATAGGTCAACTGATGATGTATCCGAATCAGGCTCGGAAAAATTTCATAAGACATGATATCGCCGGCAGTATTCAGCTTTATCATCACGCTGACAGCCGGGCGAAGCGCGCCGGCTTTCAGACTGCAAAGGTCTTCGGAAAGATTGGGCGGGAGCATGGGAATTTTCTGGTCCGGCAGGTAAATGGAACTTGCCCGGGCAAAAGCCTCATGATCAATGGCGTCTCCCTTTTTGATAAAATGCCCCACATCCGCGATATGAACTCCCAGACAATAATGATCTCCTTTATTTTCAATGCTTAACGCATCATCAAAATCGAGTGTCGCCTGTCCGTCTATGGTGATCAGGGGCAGATCGCTTAAATCTCTGCGGTTGTTCTCAGTCAGCAAAACCGGGGAATCATACTTGGGGTCGGTGAGCATTTCCTCTGCAAGATCATTGACCTTATCGGGGAAAGAAACGGGAATATCATATTGATAAAGCTCTATATTTTCATCTCTGTCCCATATCTTCATCTTTACGAGCGCTTCAAACAGCATGTCCGGGCTGTTGATGCCTGCTTTGCCGAGAATTTCCTTTCCGAGCGCGTAATGTTTGCTTTCTTTGTCAAAAACACAGACAGATTTAAGAATTTCAGACAGTTCCGCCACATATCCTGAAGATTTGAATATCATTTCTTTTTCGGGCGACTGACTTTTATCATCATTTAAAATGTGTTTCAGCCAGTTTCCGCCCTCTTCGATGATTCGGTTTCTGCGCTCTGCTTCTCTTGCCTGCGTCTCGATCTGTTCAACTTTTTCTTCCGAATTGGGAAAAAAGCGGTCCACATTGAACTTGAAATAAAGTTTGTCGTTAAAAAAGGCTCTGACCACCGCGGATGATTCATGATCTCCGGCGGCATTTTTAGGGAAACAGAAATCGGTCATGGTGTCAATATCAATCCATTCCTGTTCCGTGTTCAGAACTTCCCATAATTCTTTAATATCAATTTTATCAGCCAGAGATTTCCGTTTTTCCGCAATATCTTTCAGGGCTTCGATGATTCTGTCTCTGCCGATGGAAAGATTAATCCGGGTTTTGGATTTATGCAGAAGCCGATTTTCCGACATTTTGACTTCGCGGTTGCCTTCGGTCAGCAGTCTCAGTTTCTGCTGTTTGGCTTCCATTACCGCCGCGCATATAATTTTCTGGCGATCAATATACTCAACAATGTTTCCTGTTTCCATAATCAAATATCATAGCAATCTGCCTTGAGAAAGTCAATGTAAGGAACTCATTTTTCATAAATTTATAAGGGATTTAAAATGTTAAAAAATACCGGCAGCAGATTTCTTTTCTGTCCGCAGACCTTCCTTTCATGTATTTATTGTAATGGATTGTAATGAATAATCCTTATGGTATTTTATTATTTTTTTCAACTGTTTTTTTCATTCCATCCATTGTTTCCGCAATTCCCCCTTTGAAGGGGGCATGGGGATGTTTTGAAGGGGGATGTTTCCGCACAGACACCCCCCTTGCCCCCCTCAAGGGGGGATTTTGCGAGGGGGTGAGAGGATGGCTTTCCTTCAGCCCCCGAACCTCTGACCTCGAACCCCGAACCTCAAATTCAATCCAACAGGATATGAATAACGATACTGCCTTGACAATCCGGCATTCATTTCTTAAATTTTAACCTTGATGAAAAGGAGTTAAAGAATATCGGAAATCCGAATCCGTATCGGAAATGTCACCCTGAGTGTCACCCTGAACATTTCTTCCGCTTTTGTCACCCTGAACGCAGTGAAGGGTCTCTTTCCTGTCATTTCGACCGAAGGGAGAAATCTGAGATTCTTCGCTCCGCTCAGAATGACAAGGTGTGCGCTCAGAATGACAAGGTGTGCGCTCAGAATGACAGGCTTTGTTCAGAGTTTACAGATGAAATCTTTGCAGGGAGAAAAAATGGCGGCTGAGGAACTGAAACAGAAAACAACGATTGAGGAACTCAAACACCGGATTGAAGAAAAACACCTGCTGGTCAGCAGCATCAGGAATGAAATCGGCAAAGTGCTGGTGGGGCAGCGGGAACTGATTGACGGGCTGCTGATCGGTCTTTTTACCAAAGGGCATATTCTGATTGAAGGCGTTCCCGGGCTGGCGAAAACCAGCGCGGTCAAAGCCCTTGCCGCGACGGTTCAGGCAAATTTCAAGCGCATTCAGTTTACGCCGGATCTGCTGCCCGCGGATCTGATCGGAACAGAGGTTTACCGTCCCAAGACCGGCGATTTTACAATTAAAAAAGGTCCCCTTTTTCACAATATCATTCTTGCCGATGAAATCAACCGGGCGCCGTCCAAAGTGCAGTCCGCGCTCTTGGAGGCGATGCAGGAACAGCAGGTCACCATCGGAGAAGAAACTTTCAGGCTTCCGGATCCTTTTCTGGTGCTGGCGACCCAGAACCCCATTGAGCAGGAAGGCACATATCCGCTGCCCGAAGCGCAGGTGGACCGTTTCATGCTCAAGTTAATCATTGATTATCCTGACAAAACCGAAGAAAAGGAAATCATGAAGCGGGTGGGATTTGAAGATGCGGTTGAGGTCAGACAGGTGCTTGATCCTTCAGAATTGAATGAAATCGCATCGCTGATCAAAGAAATTTATGTGGATGAAAAGCTGAAAGATTATATTGTTGATCTGGTGTTTGCGACCCGAAATCCCGAAGATTATCATATAGATATTTCAAATTACATTCAGTTCGGGGCATCGCCGAGAGCCACCATTTTTCTGAGCCTTGTGGCAAGAGCTTACGCATTTCTGCAAGGGCGGGCTTATGTCACGCCGCAGGATGTGAAAACCATTGCCCCGAATGTGCTGCGCCACAGAATCATTCTGACTTACGAAGCCGAAGCCGAAGACATCACAACCGAGCATATTATCAAGAATATTTTTGATTCTGTGGAAGTGCCGTAATAAGGTTCTCGCAAAGGACGCAAAGAGACACCCCCCTGCCCCCCTCAAGGGGGGATTTATGAATCTGGTTAGACGGATTTCTTGTTATGCTTTTCTTTGCGCTCTCTGCGTCCTTTGCGAGAAATAAAAGGCTCTCGCAGAGGCGCAAAGCACGCGGAGAGACAGAAAGAAAATTTCGGAAGTTTTTGCTATTCTTTTCTTTGCGTTCTCTGCGTCCTTTGCGAGAAATAAAAGTTTCTCGCAAAGGCGCAAAGTCCGCAAAGAGAGAGAGAAATCAAATGCTGAAAACAGACAAAAAAATCTGTACGCCTGAGGAATATTTTGCATTAGAAGAATACGCTGACTGCAAAAGCGAATACTTTCACGGCGAAATATTTGCCATGGCAGGCGGAACAGCGAATCACAACCGCATCACGCTGAATTTTGCGAATCTGCTGAATACTGCGTTTAAAGGCAAGTCTTGTGAGGCATTTGCAATTGATGTGAGGATTCAGATAGATAAAGAAAAACATTATACTTATCCTGACGTAGTTGCGGTTTGCGGGCAAATCGAATTTGCCGAAATGCGTAAGGATACGATTGTCAATCCGATTCTCATTGCAGAAGTCTTGTCGGATGCCACAAAAGACTATGACAGAGGCTCGAAATTTACAGCTTATCGGAACATAAAGACCTTGCGGGATTATGTGCTGATCGCCCAGGAAACCGTGCATATTGAGTATTTTTCCAAAGAAAATGACGGCACATGGCGCCTCCGGGAATATTTTGATCCTCAAGGAATATTGAGCGTGGCTTCGCTTGAACTTAGTATTCCTATTCGGGAAATTTATGACCGGGTTGTGTTTTGATTCTAATTCAGGAGTTATCTAAAGCGGGTTAAAAACCCGCTCTACTTTGAAAGGTATGGCATATAAAAAATGCTTTCACCTGAAATCATAAAAAAAATAAAGAAGATACACATCAAAACCGGCAGGATTGTGAATACCATGATGGCCGGTCAGTACAAATCCGTGTTTCGCGGGACGGGTATCGAGTTCGAGGAAGTGCGGGAATATTCCCCCGGCGATGATGTCAAAAGCATTGACTGGAAGGTGTCGGCGCGTCTCGGCAGACCTTTTGTCAAGCTTTACCGGGAAGAGCGGGAACTCATTGTCATGCTGGTCGTTGACATGAGCGCATCCGGGGCTTTCGGGACTACCGAAAACCTGAAAAATGAAACCGCCGCGGAAATCGCCTCGATTCTGGCATTCAACGCTATCAGAAATAACGATAAAGTCGGCGCAATTCTGTTTACGGATAAGGTAGAGAAATACATTCCGCCGAAAAAAGGCTCTGCCCATGTCTGGCGGGTCATAAAGGAAATGTTTGATTTTAAACCGGAAAACAAAGGCACGGATATTCAGAAGGCTGTTTCTTATCTCGGCAGAGTCTGCCGGAAACGCACCGCTTCATTTCTGATTTCCGATTTCTTATCCGAGGGCTATCTGCGCCAGCTCAAAACTGTTTCCAGAAAACATGAACTCATCGGCGTGCTGCTCTCAGACCCCGGAGAATTTTCATTGCCTGACGCCGGCATTTTACTCGCGGAAGATTTGGAAACCGGCGAGCAGTTTTATTTGGACGCATCAGATGAAAACACCCGGCGCAGGTTTGAAGAACAGAAAAAGCTTGAGTACAAACAGGCGGTTGAATCTATCAAGTCAGCAGATATGGACTGCATCGAAGTCAACACCGCCGGCTCTGTGGCAGATGCGCTGACCAAATATTTCCGTTACCGAGTCAAAAGGAAGCGATAATGTATCGGAAAATTTCAGTATTTTTATTGATGGCACTGATGCTTTTTTCAATATCTCATAAGAGCGGGAATCTTGTATTTGCCCAGCAGCAGAGTGCTGTTGTCTCACCGCCGGAAAATACAGACAAACAGGAAAAAACAGATGTTCAGCAGCCTGCGCCCGGAGAAGCGGAACAAGCGGTTCGGATGAGCGATATTCACGACCTCAAACCGCCGGAAGAAGCCGGATTTGACCCGACTGTTCTTTACTATGCGCTGGCGGCATTGCCGGTTTTGCTGATACTGACGGCTTTATTCCTCTATCTGAAAAAACGCATGAAAAAGAAAAACGATTTACAAAATCGTTCTACGCTGCCGCCGGATGAACTGGCGTTTCACTTATTAGACGAATTGCTCGACGTGGAGCGTATTGACGGAAAGGTGTTTTACTTTCAGCTGTCTGCCATCCTGCGGGGCTATATTCAGGGAAGATACGGCATCAACGCTCCGGAAATGACGACTGAGGAATTGCTTCCCGCAATAGACAGATCAGATATTCCGAAAGAATTGCAGAAAAATGTCAGAGAACTGCTTCATTCAAGCGATCCGGTTAAATTTGCCGGAAAGCCTGCGGTTCAGAGCAAAATGCACAATGATCTGATGTTGGTGAGAAATTTTGTAAAACAGACAAAAGCGGAAGAGATAACTAAGGCTTAGTACAAATTCTCGTTCTCACGCTCCGCGTGGGAACGAGATCAAAAAATTCGTGTGTTCTTCTTCATGAAAAAATTTGTGTCCATTCGTGGCAAAAAAATCACACACTTCATTAGAAAAACTATGTTCAGATTTGCTTCACCTTACGCATTTTTACTATTTGCGGCGATTCCGGCTGCAATGATTTTCCGGCGTCGCAGCCAGACGCATCCGGCAATGCCGGTCCCCAGCCTGAAACGGGTGCAGAAAATACAGCCATCGCCTTTTTTACTCATTCACAGGGCAGTGCCGCTGCTCAAATATGCGGCATTATGTCTCATGATTGTCGCTATGGCTCGCCCCCAGTTCGGCACGCAGAAAATGAATGTACTCACCGAAGGCGTCAATATCATCCTTGCGGTTGACCTTTCCGGAAGCATGGAAGCCCTTGATTTCAAACGATCCGGAAAAATTGTGAACCGTTTGGAAGCAGTCAAAGGCGTAGTGCATGACTTTATCGCCAAGCGGAACGGCGACAGAATCGGCATGGTGGTTTTCGGCACAAACGCCTACACACAGTTGCCGCTGACGCGGGATTACAACAGCATTGCTTCTATTCTTGAACGCCTGCAAATCGGCGCGGCAGGAAAGGAGACCGCCATCGGAGACGCCATCGGCATATCGCTCAAACGCATAGAAGACATTGAGAGCAAATCCAACATCATCATTCTTCTCACGGACGGACAGAGCAATGCCGGCGAGTTATCTCCGAAAGCCGCAACAGAAATCGCTGTGCAGAAAAAAGTGAAAATTTACACTGTTGGCGTCGGGACGCGGGGCAAAGCGCCCTTTCCCGTCAATGACCCCATTTTCGGGCAGAGATATGTTTACCAACAAGTTGATATAGATGAGGACGCGCTCAAAGAGATTGCCGACAAGACCGGCGGGCTGTATTTCCGGGCAGAAAACACAGAGGGGCTGCAAAAAATTTATGATACAATTGACAAGTTGGAGAAAACAGAAGTCAAAGTGAAAATCTTCGCCGAATACAATGAGTTTTATGAGTATTTTCTTATAGCGGCTTTTGTGATATTGTGTTTCTGGATCATTCTTTCCAATACAAGATTTTTGAGAGTGCCGTAAAAAGTAGTGTAAGTATCGGTAAAACGACTTTGTAAGTCGTTTTCTGTCTGAAACGATTTAAAGGTAGTGGTGTAGAATAGGTGATGAACTATGTCCCTGTCATTCTGAGCGCAGCGAAGAATCTCTTATTATA
>DZCT01000047.1 GCA_022736535.1 Desulfatirhabdium butyrativorans
GCACAGCAGACGGCAAACCGCTTTATGTGGCGGATCACGGCGCGGGAAAGACTTACAAATACACCGTCGCCGAAAACGGAAGCCTGACGGATAAGACGCTTTTTGTCTCTGTAGGATCAGACGGCATGACCATTGACAGTGAGGGGAATATCTATCTGACCAATGAAAACGGGGTACAGGTTTACACTTCATCCGGCAGTCTGATTGAGACGATCAATGTGCCGCTGGATCCCACCAATGTCTGTTTCGGAGGAAAAGACGGTAAGACCTTATTCATCACTGCGAAAACAGCAGTTTATTCTTTGGCAATGAATGTGAAAGGCATATCATACACTGCCAGCGTCTCTTACGGTCTCAGCGATGTCATTTCAATATTGAAGATATTCGTGAGCGCAGGATCGGCAACGTCTGTCAGTAAAGACACGGATATTAACGGCGACGGCAGAATCGGTCTGGAAGAAGTGATTTATTTTCTGAAGAAGCTTGCGGATTTTATTTAACTCATCTTATACCAATTCGCTTTCAAAAAAATATAACTCGGCGCCCGCCCTGCCGGCATCTTTTAATTTTTGACAGCGAATTGGTATCAGCATTTCTGATGCCGAATCTCTGTTGAAAGTATTCTCTCACAGACCGCAGAAAAAAACGCTGTGCCCTCTGCGGGGGAATTTTGTTTCCCACAGAGGACACAGAGAAGAAAAGCCCACAGAGTACACAGAGTTTCATAAAAATCTCTGTGTACTCTGTGGGAAAAAAAGCTTAATAAAATATCATATAATATCAATTTGCTTTCAAAGTTAATGTTTTCGGTTACGGAGTGCAAAAACAGGCGTGGCGTTTTCCGCTGCTACAGAACGCCCCGGCTTAAAAACAGATAAACCCGTTTTGCCGGATACGGAAAGCATCCGTTTTGAAAGCGAATCGGTATCATTCCCGTTCCCGCGCTCCATGCCCGATGGATGAGCGGGCCGCGGTCTGCCCTCCTTATCTTTTTTCTTTCAAATCCCTGTCAGACAAACAACACTCTTGACATACCATTCTGTTTTGTTTAGACTAATTAATTTTTAATATAAAATTATCATTTTGTTGAATTTTAAAAAAAACTTACAGGAATCAAGAATTTTGCTGGAACCATTTCTTAAAAATAATAAGTTGTCCGGATGGTGGATGCCGCCGGAAACCCCAAACCCGAATCCGGAATCCCCCAATCCCGAACCGGGGTTCCGTGCAATCAAAGCCGCGATTGAACAGGTGACGCAGCCGGTATTTCTGGTAAAATCGGGAGATGAAATTGCCGCGGCACGGGGCGGTTCAATTTTAATCGGTGATGTTCAGACTGAGAAAAAGCAAATTGAAAATTCGCTTTACAGACCCTTGCTGGCATATTCACCGGCTCTGCATCCTGAAAATCTGGGAGACCCGGTATTCAAAAAAAGAAACGGACTTCGATACGCGTATATTGCGGGCGCAATGGCAAACGGCATCACCTCCGTAAAGATGGTGGAAGAAGCCGGGCGAGCGGGAATGCTCGGTTTTTTCGGCGCGGCAGGGCTTTCGCCTGCTCAGGTGGCTGATGCAATTGACCGATTGCAAAAGGCGAGCCGGGACGCGGGCGGATTTCCGTTCGGGTTCAATCTGATTCACAGTCCCAATGAGCCTGAACTGGAAATGACATTGGCGGATTTGTATCTGAAACAGGGCGTTACACGAATCAGCGCATCAGCGTTCATGGACATGACGCTGCCCCTGATTTATTTTCGTGTAAAGGGAATCCGTCGGGACCCGGAAGGCAAGATTGTTTGTCCGAACAAGGTTTTTGCAAAAGTTTCAAGGCTTGAGGTTGCCCGAAAATTCTTTTCGCCGCCCCCGGAAAAGCTGCTGGCGCAACTGCTTGAAAAGCGCATGATTACAAAGGAAGAAGCTGAATTGGCAAGGTCAGTTCCCGTGGCGGATGAACTGACCGCAGAAGCCGATTCCGGCGGACACACGGACAACCGCCCCGCGATTTCGCTGCTGCCCACCATGCTCGCGCTGCGGGACGAACTGGCGGCAACATACCAGTATGAACAGCCCCTCTGTGTGGGACTCGGGGGCGGCATTGCCACGCCTGAATCCGCAGCCGCAGCCTTTGCCATGGGTGCGGCTTATATTCTGACCGGCTCTGTGAATCAGGCATGTGTGGAAGCCGGAACGTCTGAAATCGTGCGGAAAATGCTCGCTGAAGCCCGGCAGGCGGATGTCATCATGGCGCCGGCGGCGGATATGTTTGAACTGGGCGTAAAAGTTCAGGTCTTGAAGCGGGGCACCATGTTTCCCTTCCGTGCGGCAAAACTGTATGAAATGTATTGCAGATACAGTAGTTTTGAAGAGATTCCCGAACCCCGGCAGAAAATGCTGGAGCGGGATTTTTTCCGATGCAGTTTTCAGGAAGAATGGCAGAAAACAAAAAGTTTTTTTACACAGAGAGACCCGGGGCAGATTCTGCGGGCTGAAAAAGACCCCAAACACAAAATGGCGCTGGTGTTCCGCTCTTATCTGGGGCAGTCTTCAAGATGGGCGACAAGGGGAGAGCCTTCCAGAGTCATTGATTATCAGATATGGTGCGGGCCCGCGCTGGGCGCATTTAACGAGTGGGCGAAAGGTTCTTTTCTTGAAAAGCCCGAAAATCGGAAAACCGTCACGGTTGCGATGAATCTGCTGTTGGGTGCGGCGGTCGTGACGCGGGCAAACTGGCTGCGGTGTCAGAATGTGATTTTGCCTGCCGGCGCGGGGAAGTTTTCTCCCACGGAGCTTTCAAAAATTCGAGAATTGATTGAGCGATAAGGTGGGCATGAAATGCCCACCCTACTAAAAAGGCTCTCGCAAAGAGCGCGAAGAGATTCTTCGCTTCGCTCAGAATGACAAATTTGTAGGGTGGGCAGCTTGCTGCCCACCTTGCTAAAAAGGCTCTCGCAAAGAGATTCTTCGCTTCGCTCAGAATGACAAATTTGTAGGGTGGGCAGCTTGCTGCCCACCTTGCGTTGTTGCGAGATGAGGGAAATTTTTTTTACCAGAGAGCGGAAAGGCGGGCATTTCATGCCCACCCTACATTGGCGCCCTTTGCGAGAAACAATACCAAAAAACACAAAACAAAAATCCGTTTACAGATTAGGAGTTACGCAGTTGAATTTTTTCGCCTTGCGGTCCCGTGTCTCGTTCCCACGCTCCGCGTGGGAACGCAGCCCGGACGCTCCGCGTCCGCCCCGGTTTAAAATAGACAGCAACAAACTGAGTTTCTTAAAGAAACTCAGTTTGTGCGGACGTTCCCACGCGGCGCTCGGGAACGAGGTCAACTGCGTAACTCATACAGATAAAAAAAATATCAGGGATGGACTACTTTAATGAAAAGGGTGAAATCAGACATTAAAAATATTAAAGAAAACAACACGCCTGTCGCCATTATCGGAATGGCATGTTTTTTTCCCAAGTCTTCGGGAACAAAAGAATACTGGCGCCTGCTGTTTCACGGCGAAGACGCCATTACCGAAGTTCCGGAAAGCCACTGGAAACCGGAAGATTATTTTGACGCTGATCCGAAAAAACCGGATCATGTGTATTGCAAACGCGGGGGATTTCTCTCTGCGGTTTCATTTGATCCTTCGGAATTCGGCATTCCGCCCAACACTCTGGAAGCCACAGACACTTCGCAGCTTTTGGGACTCGTCGCGGCAAAAGCCGCGCTGGAAGACGCGGGCTACGGACAGGAGCGGAAATTTGACCGGAGCCGGGCAAGCGTGATTCTCGGCGTGACCGGAACGCAGGAATTGGTGATTCCGCTGGGCGCGAGGCTCGGACATCCGAAATGGCGGAAAGCCCTGAAAGACGCGGGCGTTTCTCCGGAACTTGCAGAAAAGGTGATCGCAGGTATTTCAGATGCTTATGTGCCATGGCAGGAAAATTCATTTCCGGGTCTGCTGGGCAATGTGGTTGCGGGAAGAATCTGCAACCGCCTTGATCTGGGCGGAACCAACTGCGTGGTGGATGCCGCGTGCGCCAGTTCCATGAGCGCGGTGCATCTTGCGCTGATGGAGCTGAATATAGGGCGTTCCGACATCGTTATTACCGGCGGCGTGGACGCGCTGAATGATATTTTCATGCACACCTGCTTTGCCAAAACCCTGATCCTTTCGCCGAGCGGAGATGCACGTCCTTTTTCAAAAGACGCGGACGGCACGGTTCTCGGAGAAGGCATCGGCATGGTGGTGCTGAAACGGCTGGCTGATGCGGAAAAAGACGGCGATAAAATTTATGCGGTCATCAGGGGACTCGGTTCTTCCAGCGACGGAAAATCCCAGAGCATTTACGCGCCGAATGCGGAAGGACAGGCAAGAGCGCTTCGCAAGGCATACCAAATCGCTGATGTTGATCCTGAAACAGTCGAGTTGATCGAGGCGCACGGCACCGGCACAAGAGTCGGAGATGCAACGGAATTTCAGGCGTTGAGAGATGTTTTCGGCAACAGGAAGCGGGCGGAAGGTGAAACAGCAGACAAGCCCCTGAAACGATGCGGCATCGGTTCGGTGAAATCCATGATCGGACACACCAAAGCCGCGGCAGGCGCAGCGGGTCTGATTAAAGCCGTGCTTTCGCTTTATCACAAAGTCTTTCCGCCCACGCTGAAAGTCACTGAGCCGGATCCGAATCTGAAATTGGAGGAAAGTCCCTTTTATTTAAGCACAGAAAGCCGGCCCTGGTTTTCAAGGGATCAACATCCGCGGCGGACGGGCGTGAGCGCATTCGGTTTCGGCGGGAGCAATTTCCATCTGGTGCTGGAGGAATATGAGAAAAGCAAAATCCAAGTGGCATGGGATGCTTCGGTTCCCCGTCCCGAGTCCGCGGAGAAAAAGCCGTCCAAGCCGGTCGGTTTGAAATCGGACATTGCGTTTATCTTTCCGGGGCAGGGCAGCCAGTATGTGAACATGGCTCGTGATCTGGTCTGCACATTCCCGGAGGCATTTGATATTCTGGAAAAAGCAAACAAGATTTGGCGTGTGCAAAAAAGCGGACAAATCAGCGATTTAACGGACTTTATCTATCCATTCCCCGCGCTGACAAAAGAAGAAAAAGAAGCGCAGGAAAATGTCCTGCGAAGCACAGATATTGCCCAGCCTGCCATCGGCGCGGCGAGCGTGGCAATGCTGAAAATTCTGGAACGCTTCGGCATCAAAGCCGGGGCAGCCTGCGGTCACAGCTACGGCGAACTGACCGCACTTTATACGGCAGGCTGGATTGATTGGGATACTTTTTTCCGTCTTTCCATTGCCAGAGGGCATTTTATGGCATCCGCAGCAGGCAAAAACAGCGGCACCATGCTGGCGGTGAAAGCCCCGTTGGAAGACATTGACGCGCTGATAAAAGAAGCAAATCTTGACGTGATTCTGGCGAATCGCAACAGCCCGAATCAGGGCGTGCTGTCCGGCTCGGTCGAAGCAATTGCGATTGCGGAAAAAGCCTTTAAACAAAAGAAAATCAAAGGGGTGAAACTGCCGGTTTCCGCCGCGTTTCACAGCAGCCTTGTGAAAGACGCTCAGGAGCCGTTCATGGATTTCCTGAACAAAGAACTCATCACGCCTTCGGAAATGCCGGTTTTTTCCAATACCACCGGCAAAGCCTATCCTTGCGATTCGGAACAGGCAAAACAGATTTTGGGCGGACAAATTCTGTGTCCGGTCAATTTTGTGAGTGAAATTGAAAGCATGTTTGAATCAGGCGTGAGAACTTTTATTGAGATCGGTCCCAAGTCCGTGCTGACAGGGCTTGTAAAAGCCATTCTCAAGGGACGGGAGTTTGAAGCCCTTGCCTTAGACAGTTCTTCAGGGAAAAAATTCGGCGTGGCAGACCTTGCGAACATGCTGTCTCAGCTTGAATCGCTGGGTTATGCGGTTGACTGGGATCAGTGGGATCCGCCGCCGATGCCGAAAAAACAGCGCATGAGCATTCCCATTTCCGGGGCGAATTACCGCTCGGAAAGAAAATCGGACAAAAAGCCGGTAACATCCGGTTCGCCTGAAATAAAAACTGACAGCAGCCCCAAAGTTCAGGCAGCGCCTGTTTCTGTTTCTGATTCAAAGCAGACGGCAATTCTTCATCAGGCGGAATTGCCGGGGAAAAAAAAACCGAGTGAGCAGGGGGCAGGTTGCAGAGGACAGGTTACAGGGAGCAGGTTGCAGGGGGCAGTGGCGCAGGGTTCAGATGCCCGCCCTGTAATTGCGCCCGGAGCGGAAGTAAACGGTCCCGGAAATCCTATTGAAAGCAGAAAAGCCATGAACAGGAACGAACAGATAACGTCTTTTGACATGAATCGGGGAGGGTCTTTTCCCCGAAAAACAAAAACAGATACGCATTCGGGGGGCGCATGTCTTTTTACAGATGCGTTTAAAGCCGTGCAGGAAGGTCTGAAATCCATGCAGAGCCTTCATCGGCAGACGGCTGAAACCCATCAGAAATTTTTGGAGACCCAGACCCAAGCCAGCCGCACGCTTCAGATGATGATGGAAAATACCCGGCGTCTGGCTGAGGTTTCTTTTCAGGGGTTCGGGGTGAGGGGTGAGGGGTTCGAGGCATTGCCCCGCACCTCTGACCCCGCACCCCGAACCTTGAATTCGTTTGTCGTTCAGGGTTCGGGGGTTGAGGCTTATTCCGGAGAGCGGGTTGCTGATGAGAAACTGACGGCTAAGAATCAAGAGCCGCAGCCCCCAAGCCGAAGGCAGGAACCGGCGAGGATTCCGGAGTGCGAAAATGAAAGTTTCGCAAATGCAGATGCAAACCCATCTTATAAAATTGGGCAATTTTTGCACTCCGGAGCCGCGCCCGAACCTCGAACGATAAACGGGTGCGGGGTACGAGGTGCGGGGTACGAGGCGATACCTCAAACCCCGAACCCCGAACCTCGAACCTCGAACCTCGAACCCGCCCTCATACAAGTCGTGAGTCAACTCACGGGCTATCCGGCAGAGATGATTTCGCCGGATATGGATATTGAATCGGACCTGGGCATTGATTCCATCAAACGGGTGGAGATTCTTTCCACGCTTGAAGAAAGAATGCCGGGGCTGCCTTCAGTTTCTCCTGAGATGATGGGAAGTCTCAGAACGCTGAGACAGATTGTTGAATATCTGGGCGGAAACGGCAACAGGGCGCAGGACGCAGGTGACAGGTCACAGGTTACAAGTTGCAGGGCGCAGGATGCGCCGCACCCCGAACCCCGAACCACTCACCTCGAACCCGCCCTCATACAAGTCGTGAGTCAACTCACGGGCTATCCGGCAGAGATGATTTCGCCGGATATGGATATTGAATCGGACCTGGGCATTGATTCCATCAAACGGGTGGAGATTCTTTCCACGCTTGAAGAAAGAATGCCGGGGCTGCCTTCAGTTTCTCCTGAGATGATGGGAAGTCTCAGAACGCTGAGACAGATTGTTGAATATCTGGGCGGAAACGGCAACAGGGCGCAGGACGCAGGTGACAGGTCACAGGTTACAAGTTGCAGGGCGCAGGATGCGCCGCACCCCGAACCCCGAACCACTCACCTCGAACCCGTCCTCATGCAAGTCGTGAGTCAACTCACGGGCTATCCGGCTGAGATGATTTCGCCGGACATGGACATTGAATCAGACTTGGGCATTGACTCCATCAAACGGGTTGAAATTCTTTCCACACTCGAAGAAAGAATGCCGGGGCTGCCTTCAGTTTCTCCTAAGATGATGGGCAGTCTCAGAACGCTGAGGCAGATTGCAGAATATCTGGGAACAAACGGAGACAGGTCGCAGGTTGCAAGTGGCAGGGAAATGCAAAAATGTAATTTTTGCACTCCGGAGCAGTCCCCGAACCCGGTTCTGCCAAGCCGAAACATCGTTGTTGCGGTTGAATCGCGTTTTGAAGCGGGGGAGCGTGTCAATCTTCCGTCCGGAAGACAAGTGCTGATTACCGACGACGGAACCGGTCTGGCGCAGGCAATTGCCGATGAATTTGCATCTCTCGGCATTGAAGCGATGATTGTCTCCCCGAAGGCTCAGAGCCGCGAGTTTAGCCGCTCGCTTACGCTCCCGACTCAGAGCCGCGAGCGTGAGCGAGCGGAAAGTCATTTGCCTCAGGCATCAGGACTTGTGATTCTGTCAAGCCGGGATGCGGATTTTCAATCTCAGACTGCAAGCCTGAAAACGGCTTTTGCATTGACTCACCAGCTTGCACAGGACATGCTTGATTCCGCAAAGCAGGGCGGCGCGGTGTTTGCAACGCTTACCCGCTTGGACGGCGCGTTCGGTTTCAAAGGCTTATGCTTGGAAAATCCCGTGCAGGGCGGTCTTGCCGGGATTGTCAAAACCGCGTCTGTCGAATGGGAAAATGTCTGCTGTCATGCCATAGACATCGCTCCGGATTGGAACGACAATGCCGCCATCGCAAAGGCCGCGGTGAGTGAAATGCTTCACCGGGGACCTGCGGAAATCGGTCTGTCCCCGGGTTCCCGCGTGACGCTCGCGCTTGAATCCTCGCCCTATCCTGAAGGCGAGATACAACTCGTTCCGGGCGATGTGGTTGTGGTCAGCGGGGGCGCAAGAGGCGTTACGGCTGCCGCGGCTTACGCGCTGGCAAGTCTTGTAAAACCCGTGCTGGCACTTATGGGGCGATCTCCGGCGCCGTCGCCCGAACCGGAATGGCTCGCATCGCTGGAAGATGAGACCGAAATTAAAAAAGCTGTTTTTGCCAATGAGTTCAGCGGCAATCAGGCATCGCCCAAGCAGTTGGAGAAGATTTTCCGGGCATATATGGCAAATCGGGAAATCACCAGAAATATCGAAAAGCTGAAAGCGACAGGCGCAACGGTTCTTTATGAATCCCTTGATGTTCGGGACGCCGACGCGGTGAAATCATTGCTTGACAAAATTCGTTCCGCTTACGGTCCGGTAAAAGCACTGATTCACGGCGCAGGCGCTCTTGAAGACCGCCTGATTGTTGACAAAACTCCGGAGCAGTTTGAAAAAGTTTTTGATACCAAAGTCATGGGACTGAAATCGCTTCTTGACGCGCTGCCGTCTGAGGAACTCAAATATCTCGTGCTGTTTTCATCGGTTGCCGCCCGCGCCGGAAACAAAGGGCAGTCGGATTATGCCGCGGCAAATGAAGTGCTGAACAAGATCGCACAGGCAGAATCCGCAAGGCGTCCGAACTGCCGGGTGATTTCCATCAACTGGGGACCTTGGGACGGCGGCATGGTATCGCCTTTGCTGAAACGGGAATTTGAGCGCAAGGGCGTCAAACTCATTCCTCTGGAGGCTGGGGCTTCGGCGATGTTGCAAGAAATGAGAGGAGACAAAAGCGCTCCTGTAGAAGTTGTTATCGGAGCGGGATTGAATCCGCAGGCGGTGGGCTACGCGGAGCAGAAGCTTTTTCTCACGTTCAAGCGGGAACTGGATGTTGCCAATTATCCGATTCTCAGTTCGCATGTTCTGGGCGGAAAGCCGGTCGTGCCGTTTGCACTGATGACCGAATGGCTCGGACACGGCGCGCTCCACGGAAATCCGGGACTTTTTCTTCACGGATTGGACGACATTCAGATTTTGAGCGGCATCAAATTGGATGAGGGAAAAAAGCTGATTCGCCTGATGGCAGGCAAAGCCAGAAAAAATAGCGGCGTTTACGAAGTGGATGTGGAAATCAGAGACGGCGTGAAAGACAATCGGGAAGTGATTCATTCCAAAGCAAAAGCGATTCTGACAGCCGGACCCGCCGCGCCGCCTGCTTTTGAAATCCCGAAAGACATGCTTTCGCAGGCATATCCCAGAAGCATTCAGGAAGCTTACGACAAAATCCTTTTTCACGGCATCGAACTTCAGGGGATTCAAAAAATCCTCAGTTGTTCAAAGCGGGGAATGGTCGCGGAAGTTTCCGCCGCGCCTTTGCCTGAAAAATGGATGACGCAGCCTTTGCGAAGCCGATGGATTGCAGACCCGCTCGTTCTCGACTCTGCATTTCAGATGGCGATTCTCTGGTGTTTTGAAGAAAAAGGGCTTGTGTGTCTGCCGAGCTACAGCGCGACTTTTCGTCAGTATTGCGACCGCTTTCCGTCTCAGGGCATTACGGCTGTGCTTGAAGTCACAGAAACAACGCAGCACAAAATGAAGGGCGATTTCACATTCTTGGATGCACAGAATGCGGTGTTTGCAAAAATCACCGGTTACGAAGCTGTAATGAATGACTCGCTGTTTGAAGCCTTTAAAAATAAGTAGGGTAGGCAGCAGCTCAATTTCCTAAGCGGACCTCTCAAGCTGCCCACCATATCAAAAGTACATATCAAAAAGGAGAAAACATGATGAAAAAGAAAATTTTGCTTGCTGTTGACAATTCCGCCTATTCCAGAAGCGCAATTCAGTACGCGGTCAAAATATCATCGTTTGTGGATGATCTTTTCTACACGCTTATCAATGTGCAGCCCGGCATTTCGCAATTTCTTACGGATGAAGCCCAAAAAAGCATCAAAGCGCAACTGGCGCTGGAAAAAGCGAAAAAGAAAAATGAAGAAAATGCGCTGGCTGTGCTGAATGACTGCAAAAACCGGATGGTTCAGATGGGAATTGAAGCCGGTCGCATTGATGTCAGAACCGGTCCCAAGAAAACAGGACTTGCCAAAGATATTCTCGAATACGCGCAGGAAGGTCTCTATGATGCCATTGTCGTGGGACGAAGGGGGCTTTCCCGGGTTCAGGAAATCTTTATGGGAAGTCTGACAAGCAAACTGCTGGAGCATTCAACCTTCATTCCGGTCTGGGTCATTGACGGAGATGTGACTTCCGACAAAATTATGATTGCCACAGACGGTTCGGAAAGCTCGCTTCGGGCTGTGGATCATTTCAGTTTCATGGCGGCGCGCAATCCGAATATAAATGTTACCCTGTTTCATGTGGTTCCGAGGTTTGCGGATTTTTGTAAAATCGCTTTTGAAGATACGGACAAGGAACTTGAGGACCTCGTCATATCCGGCGACAAAAGGTGTGTGGAAGATTTCATGGTTCATGCTTACAAAAAATTCAGAGAAGCCGGAATCGAAAAAAATCAGATTGAAATCAAAGAAATTACCACGATGGTGAATGTGGGGAGCGCCATTGCCGAAGAAGTGGAAAAGGGAAATTACGGAACCGTGATTATCGGCAGACGCGGCACAAACAGAGCCTTTTTCATGGGAAGCGTTTCAAAGTATGTGCTTGAAAGAATATGCAATCGTGCGATGTGGCTCATCAGTTGAAATTTCTTCGGCAGGAATTTTCTACCGCTGAATACACTGTTTGCCCCATTGACTTATTGGGTATCTGTTATAAAAAATAAAGATCACCCATCGGATCGGGACCTCTCTTTTCCCGTATTCAGCGGATGCAGCAGGCGCGGAGCGTCAATGGCATTAAGTCAAGAGAAAAATGTAAAAATGTAGGTCGGGGTGAGCCTGCGAACCCCGACACCTGCCGGATGACGAGCCTGCGAACCCTGACACCTGCCGGATGACGAGCCTGCGAACCCTGACACCTGCCGGATGATGTCGGGGTTCGCAGGCTCACCCCGACCTACGAAATTGTACGAAATTGTCAGCTTGACGGCATTGACGCGGAGCGTGGGAACGAGGTCAACTGTGTAACTCGTAAAAATGACGCACTCCGGAGTGCGTCATCTTATTAAAAACGGAGCGCGGCGCCCGAATTTTATAAGATCGGTTTTACCTGTAAATGAAGCCTGCATTGAAATATTGACAGAATAGGGTATTTTCTTTATACTTTGATTTTCATTAAAAAAGGCGGCTATAATAAAAGGACGGGGACCCTTACCGGAAAAAAATCTGCATTGCCGTTATTTATTTTTGCACTCCGGCAGGGAAACGAATATAAATGAAAAAGGATCAACAGGACAATCATCTGATTCAAAAATCGCCGGTGCGGCTGAAAGGGATGGGCGACAGTCTGTGTGTGACGCTGGATCCGGCGCTGCCTGTTGACGCTCTGCAAAAAGAGTTGAGCATTCTTTTCAAGCGATGCGCCACTTTGGCGGTAAATGCAAAAGTTATTCTGGATACGGGAGAAAAAGAATGCTATGAAGAGCTGATTGAATCGCTCGGCTCATTTTTGAAATCCACCTTCGGCGTCGGATCGGTTTCAGCCATGCTGAAAAAAAAACGGCTGCCGGAGCTGCCGGACTCCGAGGAAGACATAAGGAAACGGGATGTGGAAGATGCTTGGCGCCATTATCGCAGTGAAGTGCTGATGCTCATGGGGCGTGTCCGCTCCGGTCAGAAAGTCACAGCCGGAAACCATCTGCTGATACTGGGAGATGTGAACCCGGGGGCAGAAGTCTGGGCAGGGGGCGACATTCTGATTATGGGAAGTCTGCGCGGCACAGCCGTTGCGGGTCAGCCTGAAAATGAAAAAGCAATTGTACTGGCGCTGGATTTTCAGCCGACACAGATACAGATCGGCGGCATTGTGGGCGCGGGACTTCCGCCTTCTTCAAAAAAACAGGTTGAATTCGCGCATGTTGAAAACGATACCATTGTGGTGGAAGCCTATCTGGACGCAAACGCTTTCGGGCGTCTGCCCTGGCTACAGGTAAGGTAATTTGGTAGGGGCAACCCCCTGTGGTTGCCCTTACCCCTGTGCTTGCTTGACCCTTTCAAAAAGGATAAGCCTTCAAAAAAAAGGACGTCTTTCAAAAAAGGGCAACCACAGGGGGTTGCCCCTACGACTCAATGAGGTGCATATTGGACGGAAGGATTATCGTCATTACTTCAGGCAAAGGGGGCGTCGGTAAAACAACCGCAACCGCTTCCATCGGCGCGGCGCTTGCTTTGGAGGGGAGACGTGTTGCCGTGGTGGATATGGATATCGGTCTCAGAAATTTGGATGTGGTCATGGGGCTGGAAAACCGCATTGTTTTCAATGTGGTTGACGCGGTAAAAGGAAAATGCAAACTCAAACAGGCAGCGATCAAAGACCGCAGAATCGAAAATCTCTATCTCATTCCCGCTTCCCAGAGCGATAATAAAAATGTGCTGGCTCCCGAAGAAATGGAGCGATTCGGCGAAATACTCCGCAAAGAATTTGATTACATCCTGATGGACTGTCCGGCAGGCATTGAGCGGGGATTTGAAAATTCTGTAGCCTCGGCAGATGAGGCTGTGGTCATCTGCGCGCCGGAAGTGTCGTCGGTGCGGGACGCGGATCGGGTCATCGGTCTTCTTTATGCAAAATCCATAACGCCGAAACTTGTCATCAACCGGATTATCCCGGAAATGGTGGAAAGAGGAGATATGCTGAATCACATAGATGTGGTGGATGTTCTTTCCATCGAACTCATCGGATTGGTGCCGATGGATGATCAGGTGATTGTTGCCACAAATACCGGAACACCCTTGGTTTTGCAGAGAAAATCCAAAGCCGGCGAGGCCTTTCGGCGGATTGCGCTGAGACTGAACGGCATGACCGATCTTCCCATAGAAGTCCCTCAGGCAGAAGGACATTTTTGGAGAAAAGTCGGCGCCAAATTAGGTCTCGGAAAATAAGGAGGCCCCCATAATGTTCAATGATTTTTTAAAAAAGATGATGGGAACCGGCAGCAGCAAGACCGACAGCAAAGATGTGGCGAAAAAACGTCTCAAATTCGCCCTGATCTATGACAAGCTGGAGGTCTCCGATGATACGCTCAGATGCCTTCACCGGGATATTATTGATGTCATTTCCCGCTATTTTGAAATTGATCAGGAAGCTTTTAAAATGGACATCCGGCGCTCTGATGATCTGTCAGCTCTCATTGTCAATACGCCTATTTTATCCGCCAAACGGCATGTCAGTTCTCAGGGGCAGAGGTGAGGGAAGTGAGAATTGAGAATTGAGAATTGAGAAATGAAAACGGTACTGTCATTTCGAGCGCAGCGAGAAATCTTGTCATTTCAAGCGCAGATTGTCATTTCGAGCGCAGCGAGAAATCTTGTCATTTCAAGCACAGATTGTCATTTCGAGCGTAGCGAGAAATCTGAGATTCATTGAAAATTGAATTATTGAATTATTGAATTTCTAATTTCCGATGTCCGAGCCGCTGCTGATTCTTATCTGATAATAATATTTCTGTCCCGGGGAAAGGCTGAATGGCGGCAATATGATGTCTTTCCTGACGCCGTTTTGATAAATGACTGCTTTCAGATTCTGATGTTTTCCGGGCTGAATCGGAAATCTGAATAACTTCAGAAAAGCCGGAAGCGTCTCCCAGCATCGGGTATCCGGTTCTTCCATCAGAAAGAATGCCGCCCGCACCAATACGGACAGGATACCTTCGTTTTTACGCTCCACCGCCCGCGCCATTGCTTCTTTCATCGCCGCTCTTGCGGTTTCTTTGGCAATAATTTTTGAAGCCCTGTCCTGAAGTGACGCCTTTGCGACTGCGCCGATATTTGTTGTGACAGAAAAGGGATGCGTCTGAGAATCAAAACCCGCAAGCTGCACCTGTGCATCATCCGCTCTTCTCTCTTCATATTGCGGAAAGGAAAAACGGACAGAGGGCGGGATAATGATGTTGCCTGAAATTTTCGCCGGCGCGCTGCCGCTGCTCACAAACAGAACCAGTTCGGAATTGAGAAGTGAGGATTGAGAAGTGAGAATTGATGAAGCAGCGGGCGGAATGAATTTTCTGTATTTTTCCGCTTCTTCTCTGAACCCCGGATTCATGCCGAGCCGGTAAATCTGAGACGCTGCCGGTGAAGGGTCCGGAAGATTTTCCGCCAATTTTTTATATTCAATATACGCGTCACTGTACTGCCGGAAATTTTCAAAACAAAGCGCGATGAGCGCGCGGGTGAAATGATCTTTGGAAAGCGGCTCCGGATATTTTTCCAGCATTTTCAATGCCTGTTTTGCTTCCACCAATGCGCTTTCATCTTTGCCAAGCAGAAGAAAATTCATCATCAGATAGGTGTGAACCCAAAGCCGTTCGCTGTATTCGCCTTTGTAATCGGTGATCCATTCGCTTGTCACAAGGGACGCCGCCTGCTGACTGATGCTGATAACTTCCTGTTTTTCAATTAATCCAGAAGCTTTCAGGAGCGTGTTTGCGCTTTCCTCATAGCGTCCCAGATGATGGAGCATCAGCCCTTTTTCCATGAAAAGCAGAAGCCGGTCCCGGTTCGGAATTTTTTTTGCTTCAGACAGCGCATTCACGGCTTCAAGGGGCTGTCCCGCGTAAAAGGCTTTCCGGGCTTCTCTGAGCGGTGCGGCTGTGCATCCGGCAAAAAAAATGCACAGCAGACAGCATCCCGCCAATATCTTCAATTCTGTAAATATGTTGCTAAGGCGCGGCTTTTTCAATTTCCGATTTCCTGCAAAGATACGAGTTACGCAGTGATGTAGTGATGTAGGGTGGGCAGCTTGCTGCCCACCATGCAACTTATTTTTATGTATTGAAATCTCTCCGTAGCAACAGGTGGGCAGCAAGCTGCCCACCCTACAACTACAACTTTACGCAGTTGATGAAAAAATCCGAGCAGCGAGCGTGAGCGAGCATTATCATCCGGTCGCTGACGCTTCCGGCTCCGATCCGATCTCATTTCTACCATCCGATAATCGGCTTGGAGGCTTCCCTTGCGATTTCAACGCTGTCCGCCCATTCTATCAGCGCGGTTTTCAGATCGGTCAGTTCAAGGTGAAGGCTGTAATATCTGAGGGATTTCTTTGTCAGACGAATCTGTTTCGGCTCTTCTTTTTCAATGGAACGGAGCGTGCCGCTCAGAATATAGCGTGCGCCGAGCTGTCTTGCCCGCTCAATCCGGGTTTCCGGAGCGACCGCGCCGCTGTTGTACTGATAATCTGTTTCATTGGCAATGTTATCCCGCTGGGTTTCATTGACAAACCGGAATCTTCCCGCTTTTATCAGTTCCTGACGAATATCATCAGTAATGCCGCTCGTGTTGATATGCTCGGAAGTCTGATTGGCAATGCCGTAAATGATGATGACAGGACGGTCTGCGGCATTGGCAAGCGGCGATGTTTCAAGCAGGGGCTGTACAAGGCTGTCAACAATTTTCTTTTTGTCGGAAAAATCATAAGCCTCGTCATAATGCAGTTCCTCATTCGGCGAAACCGTGCGTGTGGTGGCGGTACAACTGACCGTCAGCGCGATTGCCGAAAGAATTGCCAAAAAAAGAGTTGATTTTAACCCGGAATTTGTCATAACATATCCTCATAAAATTAAGTTGTGGGTTTCTGGCAAAAATCCATTGGCGTTATTATAAAAGAATCTGTGATAAAATCAAGAGCGAAACACGAAATAACGGAACACGAAAGTGCGAAAATTAAGAAGAACACGAAGAAATAAGAAGCTTAGAAGTTAAGCAGTCGGATTTTTTCGCCCTCCGATCTCGTTCCCACGCTCCGCGTCAATGCCGTCAAGTTAATAATTTCGTAGGTCGGGGTAGCCTGCGAACCCCGACATCATCCGGCAGGTGTCGGGGTTCGCAGCAATGCCGTTAAATTAATCCTTCCGGAGTGCTGAAATGAGCGTAGCGAATTTTAGGCAAGTGTCGGGGTTCGCAGGCTCACCCCGACCTACATTTTTCTCTTAACTTAATGCCGTTGACGCGGAGCGTGGGAACGAGGTCAACTGCTTAACGAGGTCAAAAAATAAGAGCTTTTTCGTGTTTTTCCTTTCTTTCGTGTTTTCGCGGTTCAGAAAGGAAGTATAATGGGTCTTTTGGAAAAAACGATTCAGAAGATAAAAAAACCGAATGCGGAAGTGTATGCCAGGGCAAAAGAACGGCTGCGCCATCAGGCAAGACCTGCCGGGAGTCTGGGGATTCTGGAGGATGTCGGCGCAAGGCTTGCCGGTATTTTCGGCACATTGGATGTGAAACTGAAAAACAAAGTCGTTGTGACCTGTGCGGGAGATCACGGTATCTGCGAGGAAGGCGTCAGTCTTTTTCCCTCCGAAGTCACGCCGCAGATGGTTTATAATTTTGTGAACGGCGGCGCGTCCATCAATGTGCTTGCCCGTCACGCGGGCGCAAAAGTCATGGTCGCGGACCTCGGCGTTGCCCATAATTTCGGTCCCGATCTTCCGATTTTTCACAAAAAAGTCCGCAAAGGCACTGCCAATTTTGCCAAAGGTCCCGCCATGAGCAGGGACGAGGCGATACAGAGCATTGAAGCAGGTATTGAAATTGTTGAAGAACTTGTGAAAAAAGAGCCGGTTCATCTTCTGGGAACGGGCGACATGGGCATCGGAAACACCACGCCTTCCACTGCCATTATTGCAGTTTATTCCGGGGTTCCGGTTTCTCAACTGACAGGCAGAGGCACAGGATTGGATGACGAGGGTTTGAAGAAAAAGATTGCGGCTGTTGAGAAGGGACTGAGCGTGAATCAGCCGGATGCCGCAGACCCGGTCGGCGTGCTTTCCAAAGTCGGCGGGCTTGAAATTGGCGGGCTTGCGGGATTGGTGATCGGCGCGGCGGCTTACGGCATTCCGGTGGTGTGCGACGGCTTTATTTCCACTGCCGGCGCGCTGATTGCCTG
>DZCT01000465.1 GCA_022736535.1 Desulfatirhabdium butyrativorans
AGAAGAAGCCGGACTTGCGATGGAATATCAGAAAAATCCCTCTGTCGGTTTTTTCAGCCACAGGGCATCAATACGGTGGGCAAAACAGGATTATCAGGGCGCGGTTGAAGACTGGAAAGCCGCCATCCGCCTGAAACCGGATCAGGCGGATTTTTATGCCCGAACAGCGGAGGCATATTTGAAAATGGAGAATCGCTCCCTTGCCGGAGAATATTATCTGAAAGCCCTGAAACTTGCGCCGGAAAACGCTCAGTATCAGAAAAGATATTTTGAAATCACCGGCGTAAAATTTACCGCAGATTTTCACAGAATTTTTTAAAAATTCGTGTGCTTATCTTCGTGAGAAATCCGTGCAGATTCACCGCCCCGGCACACTGTCCGAACCCTGATTCACCTGATGAAAGGATTTGCAGGATTGCTGTTCAGCCCTCCGAAGAATCGAAATGCCGGAAGGCTTGACACAAATCCTGAAAATCCTTTCATCCTGCAAATCCCGGTTCAGACTGTGTGCGTGAAATCCCTGCTTACACACAATCCTTGCAGATATGCCGCCCCCGCACACTGTCTGAATAAGGATTTGCAGGATTGCTGTTCAGCCGTCCCCGAAGATTCACAATCCCGGAAGGCTTGACACAAATCCTGAAAATCCTTTCATCAGACGAATCAGAAAAATCACAGTTCAGACAGCAGCAGATGACAACCCCGTGTCCGAACCCTGATTTTCAGGATGAAAGGATTTTGGATTTTTCCTATTCTCCCGAACTCTGCTCCGCAATTTGAAGCAGCTTATCCCGCATTTGGGCGATAAAGAGATATTTTCTCTCCCGAATCAGGGAGCGGAGAATGTCTTCATTCACGTTTAAATAGTCATGAACGAGCACATTCCGAAAACCGATGCCTGTTTTAATAAAAATGGTCATCAGTTCGCTGTGTTCCGCTCTTGAGAAAACATTCAGTTTTCTGAGTTCATCCGCTGCCTCTCTTGACCGGCTGACATTCAGCCCGTAACACTGGCTGACAACATAACGGCACAGACCGATCATCGCTTCTGCCAGAATCTGAAAGGCTCTCTCGATTCCCAAAAAATCTTTTTCCGACCATTCATCCATAGTTATCCGGTATTCTTCAAGAATCCTGATCATGCGGTCAATGTGTTTTTCTAATTCGTGTTCGTAAATCGGGTCTCTGTCTGTATTCATAGTCTTTCTCTATTTTGGAAATAACGGACTGCTCGGTTCTGCGGACATGGGGAACGCCCCGGTCATAAATCCGTTTTCCGGTAATAATGCTGATTTGCAGGGGCGGCGGGACATCCTCCAGATCAACCACGCTGATCAGATCATACATCCGCAGTTCCCGCTGCAAGAATTCCTCCGCCTGCTGAGGCCTGAGACAGCGTTCTACGGGAGAAGTCAGAAAATCCCGGAACAGAACAGCAATATCCCAGTCGCTGTCACGATGCGCTTTTCCTTTTGCTCTGGAGCCGTAGAGATAAACGGCGTCCGCTTCCCATCGGGAAAGAATCAGGCTGACGATACGCTCAAGCAAGTGCTGTGAATCAAAATCCATTTTGCTACCGCCTATGTTTAGAAACAATCCCTGTTGATACCCTCCGGCATCCCGTCCGTATCGGCTTTTCCAATTCGTCAGGCAGGTCAGGCAGGCGGCGGACATCTACAAGGATTGTGTCTAAGCAGGGATTACTTGACGATCCCGAAATCCTTGATTAGACACAATCCTTATAGATGAGACACAATCAGAGTTCAGACAGCCGGGGCATGTCGCCGACATGCCCCGACAAAGATGATTATACCGAAATTTTCGCAGGATTCTCCGAATCCGCTACTAACACCGGTATGACTCTCTCTTTTTGCCCTGAGAAAACAGGGACGGGATTTTGTCCGGGTCAGCAAGTCCGGTATCCGCCGGACGTGGTGAGCTGGGGGCGAAAACCGAGGTTGTTGTTCCGCTTGTCAGGCGAGTTCCTGTTCCGCCTCGCAGACCGGCAGTTCTTGGCATTGTTGTTCCAACTGCCGCCCCGATTAACACGATTCGAGCCTCAGGACAAAACCCCAAAACGGTGAATTATGTGCCTGCGGAGTCCTTTGCTGTCCGCAGCTTTTGTAAATTCAATCAGCGGCCCGGTATGCCGCGCTAATTCTTCCCAAGACCATTTTCCGATAATCAGATTGTTTTCATATTCCCTGAATTTTTTTGAAAATCGCTGCCTGCTTCGGGGAGACAGAAGAATTCTGTCGGGGAAGACCCGACAGCCCAGAAATGGAATACCTCGGGAACAGCGGTTCAACTGAATATTGTCTTTCAGTTCCAATGACAGCTTCTCTCTCAGAAATTCCCGGATATATTCAAGTTCGAGTTTCAAATATGACTTATCCTGACCGAAGACAATAAAGTCATCCATATAGCGAAGATATGGCTGGATTCTCCGTTCTTCTTTTATCCAATGGTCAAAATATCCGAGATAGAAATTTGCCAGATGCTGTGAAATCAGGTTGCCGATAGGTACACCTTTGCCATGCTCGGTATGATAAGTTTCCAGAAGCGTCTGAAACAGCAGAATCAGTTTCCTGTCTTTGATGCGCCGGGAAATCAGATGTATCATAATGCCGTGATCTATGGAATCGAAATACTTCCGGATATCCAATTTGAGATACCAGAGATAATTTCCGGAATATGTCTGCGCCTTTTTCAGCGCTTTGTGTACACCTTTGTCTTTCCGGCAGGCATAAGAATCATAAATCGCATAAGATTCCAGCACCGGCTCGAAAATATTCATAATCGCATGATGCAACACCCGTTCGGGGAACGAAGCCGCGCAGATATGTCTCGGCTTGGGGTCCCGGACATAGAAAAAACGGTAATGACCGACATCCGGCTCATTTTGTAACAACTGTTCTCTGAGCTTCCGAATATTGGCTTCAAAATCCTCTCGGAAAGCAATGACCTCCGGCCTGTCCTGCTTACCTCTGGCGGCTTTGCGGAATGCCAGATGAAGATTTTCCGGATTCGGAATCAAACAGTACAGGCCGCTCTTTCGCTTCATTTTTCTGTTCCTGCGTTTTCATGCCGGAGGGAGTTTCAAGCTCTGTCCGGCTGTGTGTTTCATCTTTCGGTTTCTGTTCATCGGATTTGACTTCCTGCACCATAACGGCAATTACAGCATCTCCGTATTTCTTTATTCTTGCCTCTCCGATGCCCTCGATTTCCTGAAGGCCCGTTTTGGCGGTAATCCGTTTTTCGGCAATTTTTGCCAACTGTTCATTGGTAAAAATGGTATATACAGGCACAGCTTCTTTTCCGGCGATCTCTTTCCGCCATTCCCTGAGTTTTGCAAAAATTGCGAAATTTTCCGGGGATAATAACTCTCTGTAATCCGGTTTAATCCTGTCCCCTGTTGCCGCATTTTCGCTGTATGACTGGGGGCTGCCGTCTGAAAGATACTCGACTGCCATGCACCAGAAAGAGTTTTCTCCCTGAACCACAAACTCCTGGTGGGTAGTAACTACCCGGGCGGAACGCAGAAAACGGTTCAGCTCCGATTCTGCTTCGGCACCCGTCCTGATCGGGATAATAAAAAATTTATATTGAAGTGCCATTCTCAGACCATATTGTGTTACGAGGCAGAGCCTCGTAACAAGATTAAGATGAACTCTCGTTACAAGGCTCTGCCTTGTAACGTATTACATGAGGCTCTGCCTCGTGATGAAAATGAGGCAGAGCCTCAATTTGTGTGTTACGAGGCAGAGCCTCGTAACAAGATTAAAAATAGTAAGCGGAAAAGCCACTCCTTCCGCTGTCGTGGATGGTTTGGATCAA
>DZCT01000048.1 GCA_022736535.1 Desulfatirhabdium butyrativorans
AAAACGGAATACGGCATACATGCAAAAAATATGCCGTAAAAAACCAAAATTGGATTACTATAGTAAACATACCTTATCGGAAATAAAAAGTTTCTCGCATCTGTTCTTAGCCTGGGCCGCCAAGAACGCAAAGGGATTTTTTATAAAAAAGCTTTTCTTTGCGCCCTCTGCGCCTTTACGAGAAATAAAAACGTGCTTTGCGAGAAATTCGGAAGTACATCATCACGTTGTATTTGACGTGCAGGTGCGGCGGCGGTGCCCCTGCGGAATATCAGAAACCCAGATTCAGGAAGATACTATGAAAAAAGAATTTCCCCAATGTGCAAAATGTCCCTATCCGATTTCGGATCGCTTATGCAGAAAAAAAGACGGCAAAGCGCCGCCCTTCTGTCCCACAAAAAACAAAACAGAACTTGTTGAAAAATCCTTGAAAGAATACGAGATTCCTGAGATTCGGGAATTTGCGAGACAGGCGGCAATCCAAGAGTCGGAAGGCTACGGCAACAAAGAACTGGGCTATGAATATCTGCGCCCCTTAAAATGCCGTTTGGAAGAAGTGACGGATTTTGCAAAAAAAATGAATTACACGCGTCTCGGACTTGCATTCTGCATCGGTCTGAGAGCAGAAGCCGCTGTTGTTGAAAAAATCTTTTCAGGAAAAGGTTTCACCGTTGTTTCAGCCGCATGTAAAGCCGGACAGATTTCCAAAGAAATCATCGGCGTTCACGCGGATCAGCAGCTTTCTGCCGAAGGTTCTGAGACTATGTGCAATCCGATTTTGCAGGCTTTCATCCTCAACTCGGAAAAGACGGATTTCAATGTGCTGCTGGGCTTATGCGTCGGACATGATTCGCTGTTTTTTAAGTATGCGGAAGCTCCGTGTACGGTGCTTGCGGTGAAAGACCGCGTGCTGGGACATAATCCTTTGGCTGCGGTTTACCATGCAGATTCTTACTACCGGAGTTTAAAACATTGAAAATCATCGGAGTCCGAATTTCTGCTTCAGCGTTTCGGCTTTGTCCCGCGAAATATTGACTTTTTCAAATAACGATAATATAATTAAGTCATATTTTGATATTACGGGGTACGGGGTCAGAGGGAAAACCCCGAACCCCTGACCTCTCACCCCGAATAACAGATTTTTTTCATCACAACAAGGTATGAAGATATGAAAATTAATTATTTAACAGCAATTGCATGTCTCCTTCTGATTCCTTCCGTATTCTTTGCTGCTGAGGGGACAGACACGCTTGAACAACTGACCGCGGCAGGAAAAGAATGCCTCCGCAAAGGCGATTTTGAAAACGCTGCACGGCATTGGGAACAGGCGATAAAACTTTCGGACCCGGAAAAAGATGCAGGGACCTATCTGGATTTGACCCTCAATTTGGCAAATGTCTGGCAGACAATGGGTTTTCACAGCAAGGCACTGTCTGTATTGCAGAAGGCTCTGCCCTTTGCGGAGAAAAGCAGCGACAAATACCGGAAAGCCATGTTTTTCAGCAGTCTGGGCGATCTGCATCTTTCTCTCGGAAATGCAGAGGAAACCGTAACTTATCTGACAAAAGGAATGGAAACCGCGAATGAGGCGAACCATCCCAAAGCCGCAGCCATGATTCTGAACAATGTGGGAAATGCCTTTGCGGCAGAGCAGGATGAGGCATCGGCAGTTGAATTTTACGGACAGGCGCTTGATCTGATCGGCGATTCGGAGCAGGAAGATGATTTGCATTTGAAATCAAAAGTTTGGTTAAACTGGATCCGTATTGAAATTCAGAAGGGGAATTTTCAGGAACTTTCCGATATGATGGATTATATTTTGCTGGAAATCGGAGACATGCCGGATTCCTATCATAAAGCCTCGGATATGATTACCCTGAGCCGCCTGACCCGAAAGCTTCGGAAAAAACTTGCCGATACTGCCGGTTCCCAGTCTTCGGAAGCAGAAAAACTGCAAAATGACTATCTTGCCTACGTTGCCTATCTGGCTTTGGAAAAAGCCGTGCAGATCAGCGAAGCCCTGAATGATCACCGTATGCGCTCCTATGCTTACGGGTATATGGGGCAGTTGTATGAAGAACAGTCCCGCTATGATGATGCTGTGAATCTGACCCGGCGCGCGATATTTTTTGCACAGCAGGGAGATTTTCCCCAGACGCTCTATCTCTGGCAATGGCAGTCCGGAAGACTGTTCAAGGCGCAGGGCGATGTTGAAAATGCCGTTAAAGCGTATCAGACAGCCGTGAAAACATTGAATCCCATACGGGGAGAACTGTTCAGGGGCTTTCGGTCCCGTCTGGATTCTTTTAACGAAAATGTGAAGCCGGTTTATCTGGGGCTGGCGGAAATGCTGCTGAAACAGGCTGAAACCCTGCCGGATGACGCGTCCCGTCAGAAAAAACTCATCGAGGCGCGGGACACGATGGAAATCCTGAAAACGGCTGAATTGGAAGACTTTTTTGCAGATGAATGCGTCATTGCCATGCGGGCGGAAAAAGTCACGCTGGAACGGACCCCGCCTCACACCGCGATTCTGTATCCGATTATGCTGCCGGACGCGCTTGCCTTGCTGCTGACGCTTCCGGACGGCATCAAGCATATCAGCGTTCCGGTGGGTTCCGAGAAAATCAGAGAAACGGTTCAGGAATACCGCATCCGCTTGCAGACCCGTGTCAACAACCGTTTTCTTTACAGTTCGCAGCAGCTTTACGACTGGGTGATCCGTCCCGCGGAAGCGGATATGAAAGCAAACGAAGTGGATACGCTGGTGGTTGCTCCGGACGGCGCGCTTCGGCTCATTCCCTTTTCGACTTTGCACGACGGCGAGCATTTTCTGATTGAGAAATATGCAATCGGCACGATTCCCGCGATCAGCCTCACGGACCCGAAGCCGGTGAATAAGGAAAATTTCGATATTCTCATCGGCGGTCTTTCCGAAGCCAGACAGGGCTTTTCGGCTTTGCCCAGCGTTCCCGCGGAGCTGCGGGATATACGGGAAATTATGAGCGGGAAAATCCTCATACAGAACAATGACTATACGATTGAAAATATGACCGCCGCATTTAAAGAAAAGCCTTACTCGCTGGTGCATATTGCCACCCACGGGGTATTCGGCGGAACGCCGGAGGAAAGTTTTCTGCTGGCTTACGAAGACAAACTGACCATGGACCGTCTGGAGCAGTTGATCGGTATGGGCATATTCCGCAAGCAGAAAGTGGAACTGCTGACATTAAGCGCGTGTCAGACCGCTTTGGGCAATGAACGCGCAGCGCTGGGGCTTGCGGGCGTCGCGGTCAAAGCCGGCGTGAAAAGCGCGATTGCGACGCTGTGGTTTGTGGATGATGAAGCGACATCTCTTGCGATCAGGGAATTTTACCGACAATTCAAAGAACCCGGCATGTCAAAAGCAAAGGCGATGCAGAATGTGCAGAAAAAGCTGATTGCCCAGCGCCGTTACTGGCATCCGCTGTATTGGGCACCCTTTCTGGTCATCGGAAATTGGATGTGAAAGCGGGGTTCGGGGTACGAGGTTAGAGGTCAGAGGAAATCCCCCGCACCCCGAACCCCTGACCTCTAACCCCTAACCCTGAAAAGGAGGTTCTCATGGAGCATGTATCAAAATTCTACAGAACAATTTTTATCGGATGGGTGGCAGGCTTATGTCTGCTGGTGGGATTCTTTCCGTCTTTCTCGCTGTTCGCGGGAGAAACGCTGATTTACAATCCCCCTGTAAAAGATGCGGAAACTCGAAGACGGGAAGGCGGCGATATTGGTTCGGCGACTGCTAATGTCAGTCGCGGCATGACTCGCGGTATGACCAGAGGCATGACTCGCGGTATGACCAGAGGCATGACTCGAGGCATGACTCGAGGCATGACTCGCGGTATGACACGAGGCATGACAAGGGGTATGACACGCGGTATGACCAGAGGTATGACTCGCGGTATGACCAGAGGTATGACACGGGGCATGACCAGAGGCATGACTCGCGGCATAACCAGAGGCGTGACACGGGGCATGACCAGAGGCATGACTCGCGGTATGACCAGAGGTATGACTCGCGGCATGACAAGAGGCGTGACCAGAGGCATGACTCGCGGTATGACCAGAGGCATGACTCGTGGCATAACCAGAGGCGTGACTCGCGGGCAGGCTGATATTCTCGAACAAAAACTTGCAAATTATTTATCAGTTCAAGGCATTTCTCTTTATGCTG
Source organism: Desulfatirhabdium butyrativorans (assembly GCA_022736535.1). GTDB lineage: Bacteria > Desulfobacterota > Desulfobacteria > Desulfobacterales > JAIFKL01 > JAIFKL01. Next base: position 4,217 of record DZCT01000048.1, read on the forward strand.
ATGAAACGCCCGTTCCGGAATCAGAGCTGAAAGCCGGAGAAGAGCAGGTTCAGGAAGATGCCGACCAAGCGTCTGAGGAATCTGAAGAATATTCTGAGGAATCTGAAGAAGATATGGAAGAAGAACTTGCCCAAAGCGATGAGGAAACAGAGGAAACATCAGAAACACAGGTTGCCGAAGAAGAAAGCGGGGGCGGCGGAACGCCTTCCATCATGGCCCCGATAGCTTCTCTGCAAACCGGCTACACGACAAAACCTCAGCCCGTTTTGGAATGGTATATCTCCGGTCCCTGTACGGATGAAATTGAATTTACACTGAATGAATACGGGAAAATAGAGCCGCTTATAGAAACGCACATCAAGGGACCCGAAAAAGAGGGAATGTATGAGATCAATCTGGCGGATTACAACGTCACGCTCAAGCCGGGTGTTGAATATGAATGGTTTCTTGCGATTGTGATGGATCCGATGGAACGCTCCGGCGACTTTCTGGGAAGCGCGACGGTCATGTATGTTGAGCCTCCGGCTGCCTTGTCCGAACAGATCAGAAACGCCGCTCCTGCGGAGTTGTATGCTGTGTATGCCAAAGAAGGATACTGGTACGACGCGATTGAAAACCTCTCCCGCCGGATTAACGAAAAGCCGGAAGACAAAACATTGAGAGCGCACCGGGTGGCATTGCTGGAGCAGGTTAATTTGGGAAAAGTGATTGATTATGACAGAAAGCAACTGTAAGAAATCCGTCATCGCAGGGTGGGCATTTCATGCCCGCCCTGCATCATCCGCAATCAAAAAATCTTAGTCCTATCATATCATAACCTATCTTTAAAATAAAAAATTTAATGCCTTTTCCCTGCACAATCGAAAATTCTCCATTGACATTCCGAGATATTTTATTTATACAGAGCGGTTTTGATGCTCAGAAACTCAGTTTTTCATCTTTATTTATTTGAGGGGTCGGTGAGTTTTCCTGCCGCCTGTCATTTCGACGAACGCAGTGAGGAGAAATCTTTACGCCTGCGAACATCAGGATTTCTCGCTACACTCGAAATGACAGGGGGGTTATGTCTGAAATAATTTATTTTATCAACATATTATAAAAAACTCCCCGACCCCTCATTTATTTTTGTTTATTTTTGCTATGGGAATATTTCAGTATGGATTTGAAGCTTGAAGATATAATGAAGTTGATCCCTGTTTCGGAAAATACGCTTCTTCAGTGGATTAAGGAAAGAAAAATTCCGGCGTACAAGTTAAAGCATCAGTATTATTTTAACCGTGCGGAAATAGAAGAATGGATTTTGAAAAACAGAATCGCCGTTTCAAAAGACATTCTGAATATCAGGCTTACGGAAAAGCCGGTTTCGCTGACCGGACTTTTAAATCAGGGCGGCGTGCATTACCGTATTGCCGGTGAAACCGTGGAAGAAAGCATTCGGAACGCTGTTGCGGCAATCCGTATCCCGCAGGATTTGAAGCCTGAAGATATTTGCACCGCGCTGATTCAGCGGGAAGAAATGATGTCAACAGCCGTGGGCAGAGGCATCGCATTTCCGCATCCGCGATGTCCCGTGATTGCAGATGCAGAGAGCGAGAGATTATCTATCTGTTTTTTAAACCGTAAAATAGACTACAAAGCCCTTGACAAAGAACGGGTTGATGTGCTGTTTATCATTATTTCCTCAAACTCCCGGCGACACCTTGAGATACTTTCAAAAGTGTCTTTCTTATGTCATACCAATTCGCTTTCAAAGATCGGTCTTTCAGACCGTAAAGCGATTTTTCAAATCGCTTAACTTGCTGAAACCGCTTGAAAAGCGGTTTTACAGAAAACACCGTTTTTTGAAAGCGAATTGGTATCAGCAGAAAGAGTTTGTCTCGCTGTTGCACAGCCACGCTGATGAAAGCTCGCTCCGCGCTTATATTGAAAACACGGAAGCAGAGTGGGGGGATAATCCGTGATGATTGTTTATCAATCCATGACGCTTGTTTATCTCTGCGGTATTGCGGCAATAATCTTGGGCGGCGTCTTGGCGGTGTTTGTCCCTGACACGGCAAAAGCAAAAGTTGTTGCGCTGTTCACGGGAATAGGAAGTATGCTGGCTGTTTATCCTTGTATCAGGGTTCTGGCAGGCGCGAAACCGTTTTTCTTCATTCTTTGCGCTTCCCGGACATTCGGCGATGTGCCGCTGGTGATTGACAGGCTTTCAGCTTTTTTTGTCATCGTCATTTCTACAGTGAGTTTTCTCGGAACCCTGTACGCCGTGGGCTATATTCGCCCTTATTGCAATCAAAATAAAGACTTGGCTTCCCATTTTCTCTTTCTGAGCCTGCTCATTGCATCAATGCTGCTGACCGTGACTTTTCATCATGCGCTTGCCTTTCTGACAGCGTGGGAAATCATGTCGCTTTCCTCATTTTTCCTGCTCACATTCGAGCATGAGAAAAGCGAGGTCTATGATGCAGGGCTGAATTATCTTGTGTCAATGCACGTCGGCGTCGTGTTTCTCATCATCGGGTTTATTCTTCTGTCGCAATCTTCCGGAAGCTTTGACTTTTCCTCATTCAAAGCAGCGTTGAACAAAGGACAGCTATCGGTTTTCACTGTTTTTGTCATCTTTTTCATCGGCTTCGGCATGAAAGCCGGTTTTGTTCCGCTTCATACATGGCTGCCGCGGGCGCATCCGGCTGCGCCGAGCCATATTTCAGGCATCATGTCCGGCATTATGATTAAAACCGGAATTTACGGCATTTTCCGCGTGATCACCTTTATTGATTCGCCTTTGCCGGAAATCGGCTATTTTGTGCTGATCATATCGCTTGTTTCAGGGCTTCTGGGCGTTGCTTATGCCATTGCCCAGCACAATCTGAAAAAACTGCTTGCCTATCACAGTGTTGAAAACATCGGCATTATCGGCATCGGCGCGGGGCTGCTGGGACTGTCATATCACAACACGCCGATGGCGCTTCTCGGATTTTCAGGTGCGATCCTGCACGTGCTGAATCATGCCGTGTTCAAATCTCTGCTCTTTTATGCCGCGGGCATTGTCTATCATCAGACGCATACCGTTGACATTGAGCGGCTGGGCGGTCTGGGAAAGCATATTCCCTTCGCGGCGGCGGCTTTTCTCACCGGAGCGGTTGCCATCTCAGGACTTCCGCCCCTGAACGGTTTTATCAGCGAATTTTTCATCTATATGGGCATGTTCAAAGGACTGCAAAGCGGTATGTTTTTATCCGTATCGCTGTCGCTGACAATTTCCGGGCTTGCATTTATCGGCGCAATGGCAATGCTCTGTTTTACAAAGGCTTTCGGCGTGGTCTTTCTGGGAAGCCCCAGAAGTCATTATCCGAATACCGTCTTCAACGCCGGCATCAGCATCAAAGCGGCCATGACAATTCAATGTCTGATGATTGTCGGCATCGGTCTGTTTCCCGCACAGGTCTTTTCGGTGATTGTCAGAATTGCTTCCCAGTTTGTTGAAATAGGAAACTATTCTCTCGGACCAACCTTGCAGATGCTCGGCAATCTGTCAAAAGGATTTTTTATATTCCTGACAATAACCGCTTTGCTTTGGATGCTGAGGGTGTTCATGCTTCGCAAAGCCGGCGTTTACGCCGAGGACAATCTTTGCAAACTGAGTTTCTTAAAGAAACTCAGTTTGTCTAAATACCGTTATAAAACATGGGATTGCGGTTATCAGGCAGGAAATGTCCGTATGCAGTACACCGCGTCCTCTTATGCCGCGCCCTTTATCGGCATTATCAAGCCAGTGCTGGATTATAAAGAACAGATAGTATATCCTTCGGCTTCGGCGTATCGGGAAACTCCCAAAAAGGCGGGGACCTGTCTTTTTCCGGTTTCAGGCAGTTTTGAAAGCCGCACACAGGACAGGATTGAGACCTGCATCATTGCTCCGGTCATCAGTTTAATCATCCGTTTTTTAAACCTTTTTTCATGGATTCAGAGCGGCAACATCCAGCAGTATATTTTATACGGACTGATTTTTCTGACGGCAGTTACCTTGTGGATCATGGGAGTGTAAGACAATGTATCTGAAAGAAATTAATATGATAATGCTGTTGATTCTTCCCTTTTTGTTTATCGGAATCATCAACCGCACCAAATCATTCTGGGGCGGAAGAAAAGGTCCGCCGCTGCTTCAATCTCTGTTTGATGTGATAAAGCTTTTTCAAAAAGGCGAGGTCATCAGCCATACCGCATCTTTTGTATTTCAAATCTCGCCGGTGATCAGTTTTGCTTCGGTGATATGCGCGGGGCTTTTTGTGCCGATGGTTCATCAGAAGTCGGTTTTGTCGTTTGAAGGAGATTTTCTGCTCTTTTCCTATATCTTGGCGACAGGGAAATTTTTCAGTATTATCAGCGCAATGGATACCGGTTCAAGTTTTGAGGACATGGGCGCAAGCCGTGAGGCATTGTTTTCATCGTTAGTCGAGCCGGCGTTTTTTATGATGCTCGGAACGCTCGGCATTATTGCGGGCGGGCTTTCTTTCAGCGATATGATTTCATTTTCCCGGCAACTGGGACAGTATGCGCTTCTGATTTCAATGCTCTGCGTTATTATTATGTTTGTGATGCTTTTGACCGAGGGCTGCCGCGTTCCGGTGGATGACCCGAATACGCATCTTGAACTGACCATGATTCACGAGGTGATGGTGTTGGACAATTCGGGTCCGGGTTTTGCCCTGATACAGTACGGCGCGGCAATGAAAATGCTTATTATCTCATCTGTTATTATCAATCTGATGCTGCCTGCGGCTGTGACCGGCCCCTTGGCGTTTATCGCGATGATGGCTGTCACAGCCCTTATCATCGGAACGATTGAGTCATTGACGGCAAGGGTGAGAATGACCCATATCCCCAAATTTATTCTGTTTATGAGTTCTGTATCCTTTATTCTGCTTTCCATTACCGTTGTGCTTGTTTACGGGAGAATCCGATGATTGATTTTATGATTATCCTCTTCGGCAGAACGGGTTTGCTTTACTCTGCTGAAATGAGCGCAGCGAAATTTTAGCACATTTTATAAAAACAGGGAGAGCAGTGAATTTCAGAAGGTATATAAATGCTAAAATTTCATTTTAGCACTCCGGAGAATAAAATGATTGATTTTATGATTATCCTTTTCGGCATGACCATGATTTACATTGCCGGCACCAGCCGGATTGAGGTTTATGTCCGAGGGCTTTTCATGCAGGGAATACTTCTTTTTCTGCTGGTGGTTACAGATTACGGAACAAAGCATTGGGCAAATCTGATTTTTCTGTCATTTGAAACCCTGATTGTCAAAGCCTTTGTGATTCCGATATTTCTCATTAAGATTATTTATAAAAATGAAATTCAGCGGGAAGTGCAGCCCTATATTCCCTATTTTTACTCACGCCTGATTGCCAGCATCATCTTTGCTTTGGGATTTTACGCCGCATACTGGAGCATCGGCAAAGCCCCGGATGTCCGTCCGCTGTATTTCGGAACAGCGATTTCAACCATTGTCATCGGGCTTCTGTTTATTGTTACAAGGAAAAAAATCATCACGCATGTGATCGGCTTTATGCTGATTGAAAACGGCATCTTCTGTCTGGCGCTCTCCATTGCAAAAGAAATGCCGTTTATTGTAGCGCTGGGGGTTCTGCTGGATTTGTTTATCGCCGTTTACCTGTTCGGGCTTTTTATCAACAAAATCCATGACACTTTTGCAGAAACAGATGTTGAAACGCTGAGTCATCTGAAGGATTGACAGGAAGTTCTCGTTCCCACGCTCTGCGTGGGAATGCAGCCCGGACGCTCCGCGTCCCCGTTCCGGAGCGCAACAAATTGCATTTTTGCAAGACCTATTGTTGGGGTTCGCAAGCTCACCCCAACCTACAGGAAATAAAAAGAATCAGGAACGCATAATGCACTCATTTGAAAAGGTTTTGTCAGTCTCAAAAGAGGATACAGATGACGTAAGAGCATTTGAACTTTACTTTGAAAGGCTTGAACTTGCCGGACTCGGGAACATAAAACGTCCTGACTTGCTGATTTTTAAAATATTGAAAAAAGGCTTATAATGAAACGTGTGCCACCAAATCGTGAAGCATATTTTGATCTAGTAAAACGATTAAAAAAACGATATTCGCAAAAGGTGTGTTTGGCTCCTTATCCTGACCATGTGTCTAACATTGTTTCGGCACATACACTTTCTGTAGGGGCAATGCTTCGTCCAATTTCTCGTAAAGGGAATGTATATCATTGGAAATCGGATATGTTTGCGGATTATCGAGAGTCGCTCATAGAACTTAAACTTAATGGTCTTAAGAATGTTTCGACTTTCAATGGATTTTGTGAAAAACACGACCGTGAATTATTTTCATCAATCGAAAATGAGATTTTTTTATGTAAATATAATCAATTATTTTTATACGCTTATCGTGCTGTTGCAAAGGAATTCTATTTGAAGAGAAAGCAGCTTGATTCTTTTCCGAAAATTGAGGAAATAGCAAAAGTTAAAAATTGGAATAATTCTGATGAGTATGAATATTCAGATGAAGCGATTCTTCACTACTATGGAATATTGAAAGGCGTTGAAGAAATAGAGCAATTCAAAGAAAAATTAGACTTAATTCTGCTTAATGGGGAATTTAGAAGAATTATCACATGGATATTCCCTTTTAATAAATCCCCCGGATTGGTCTGTAACTCCGTTTACGCACCTGATTTCGACTTCAAAGGTAATTATCTTCAACTATTTGAAGATTTTGGAAATAATCTAAACAATCTTATGGTAACAATTCTTCCCTATCATTCTGGTGGGTTTGCACTGTTTTCTTATTTGGACACATGTGCTGAAGGACCTGCTGAACTAATTGATTCTTTGCTCTCTGAAGCTGATTTCACATCTGCAATAGTTTGGCTTGTGACTTGTTATTTTGAAAACATTGCTTTTAGTCCTGATTGGTTGGAGAGCCTTTCAGAAGATACACAAAATATAATTCGGAACAGATTTAAGAGAAATTTCTTATTTAACGATAAGAATAATATAACTCTGCTAAAGGACAATCCATTAGATTTGGATGATTGGGAGTTTGGGGAGCCGTTCAAAGTCTGAATCAAAATAGAAACTGCCCGGAGGCATATCTTTGTCAGTACCTTTATAAAAATCTATTTTGACTTTAACAGACGAACATAATGACAAATAATAAGCTTATAAAAAACCGGAACGAAAGAGAGAAACTTCGTGATAAAGGTCAGTTTTGGACGCCGGAATGGGTTGCACAGGCAATGGTTTCGTATGTAGCTAAAGACACGGATTTGATTTTCGACCCTGCTGCCGGAAGAGGAGCATTTTTTAACGCCTTATTAAATATTAATCCCTCTGTTACTTATTTCGGAACTGATATTGACGAAGATGTCTTACAGGATGAAATTTACAAACATAAATTGTGCATTACAGAATTAAGGGATTTCATAAAAAATCCGCCAAATCAGAAGTTTAAAGCAATAGTTGCCAATCCGCCTTACATCAGACATCACCGAATTGATGAGAATCTGAAACAGTTTTTAAAAAGACTTTTTATAAACATTACCGGGTTTGCAATTGACGGCAGAGCGGGTTATCATATTTATTTTTTTGTTCAGGCTTTGAATCTGCTTGATAACAACGGAAAGCTGGCTTTCATTATGCCTGCTGATACATGCGAAGGCATTTTTGCCGAAAAACTCTGGAAATGGATAAGTGATAATTATTGCCTTGAATGTGTTGTTGTCTTTGATAAAAATGCCACGCCTTTTCCGAATGTTGATACCAATGCAGTTATTTTTTTCATCAGAAAAGCGAAACCTGCAAAGACAATAAAATGGGTAACAGCAAATGAAGCCGGTTCAGATGACCTTTTTAATTTTGTTCAGTCAGATTTTAAAACTACAGATTATTCAACACTCGAAATTACGGATCGGGATTTAAAAGAGGCATTGGAAACAGGTTTGTCGAGATATAAACAGAATCACTGCGATTTCAAATATCGCCTGAAAGACTTTGCAAAAGTGATGCGCGGTATCGCAACAGGAGCAAATGATTTCTTTTTCCTTACGAAACAGCAGGCTGAAAAACTTAACATTCCAAATGAATTTCTCAAACCCGCAATCGGCAGGACAAAAGATGTAACAGGCGACAGACTGACAGCGGATGACATCAGCAAATTAGAGGAAAAAAACCGTCCGACACTTTTACTTTCAATAAACGCTAACAGCAATATTCCCGAATCTGTGATCGCCTATATTAAAGAAGGTGAAAAATCAGGGCTTCCGGATCGTCCGTTGATTAAACAACGCAAACATTGGCATAAAATGGAACAAAGAGAAGTTCCGCCGATATTATTCGCTTACCTCGGCAGACGAAATTCAAGGTTTATCAAAAATGAGGCAGGAGTTGTGCCTTTGACATGCTTTTTATGTGTATATCCGGTTTGTTCAGACGAAGTATTCATCGCCAATCTTTGGCAGGCGCTGAATCATCCTGATACAATCAGTAATTTAAGACTTGTAGGCAAGAGCTACGGTTCCGGAGCAATCAAAGTGGAACCTCGCAACCTTGACAGGGTTCCGATACCGGAGCATGTAGTGGAAAAGTATAATCTCAAGAATCTCAAACAGGGATATAAAAACAAAAATGAGCAGCTTGATCTGTTTGATATATAACTGAAAAATACGATGAAAAAGCACCTAACCGGTCCTCCCGCCGATGAATATTTTGATATAAGGATAGGAGTTACGCAGTTGATTTTCCTCCGCCTCTCTCGTTCCCACGCTCTGCGTGGGAATGCAGCCCGGACGCTCCGCGTCCCCGTTGCGGAGTGCAAAACCGAATTTTATGCATCTTATAAAAGCAGGGGTATTTTTGCAAAAATGCGAAGCGCCTTTGAAAATGAAGCAATCGGCATTTTTTGAAGAGAGAGTAAAATCAGACCTGAACATGAATCACACGGATTAAGTCTGTCAGAAAAGGACAAACTCGAAAAGAAAATCAAAGAGGCATAATAATGTCAGCAGTTACTGTTGAAATTCCGGATATTATTTTTGAGTCTTATCAGCAAAATTCAGAGAATATAAAAGATGGAATACAGCGGGGGCTTGTCATCTGGGAATATCTGAACGGACATCTTTCTCTGCGGGAATGTGCAGAAATATTGAATATCAGTTACAGAGAATTTTTAGAACTGCTTTGGAGCAGAGGAATCTCTCTTGACGGGCTGAATGAATCGGAATTGGAACAGCAGATGTCTTCTCTCCGCAATATCCTTGACAGCCGATGAAAGTAATTTCCAATACAAGTCCCCTGATTGCGCTGTCAAAAATCGGGCAGTTATCTTTGCTTGAGAAACTGTTCGGCAAGATTATCATTCCTCAGTCTGTACATGATGAATTTTTACAGAACTGCACTTCAGCCGAACAGCAGATGTTTCTTTCAGCATGTCATAATTTTATCGAGGTTGTCAGAATTTCTGATCTTTGTTCGTTTTCCCGCCGGTTGGATAAAGGAGAGCAGGAAGTACTGACATTGGCTATCCATGAAAAAGCGGATATCGTGCTTCTGGATGACAGGAAAGCATACAAGGAAGCCACGGATCTCTTTCTTAAAGCAGCATCCACAAGGGCTGTTTTGAAAATTGCGGAAGAAAAGCATTATATTTCAAGTATGTCAAAGTTAGAAAAAAATTTGAGAATCAAAAATTTTTTTCTTCCTGAATATTGAATAAAAGCATAACCAAGTGTTGCAGCGGACGGGCGCCCCGTCGCTGATTCAGGTGATATAAGGATTTGATATTATGATGATTGCAATGATTCTGCTGACGCCGGCAGTTCTCAGCCTGTTGATTTTTATGCGTAAATCCGAAAACTTCGGAAGTTTATGCAATCTGCTTTATGCCGCGGTGCTGCTGTTCGCGTCTTTCAGGCTGTATCTCAAGCCGGAGAGTTTTACGCCCTTTTTCCGCACGGATCAGGTCAATATTTTGTTTCTCCTCATACTGGCAGTGCTTTATCTCGGCATCTGCGTTTACAATACCGAATATATAAAACATAAAAAAGCCGGCGCGTACAGTCATGCTTTTTATGCGATTCATCTGCTGATGTTCCCGGCTTCTATGGCAGGCGTGATGTTAAGCACCCATCTGGGAATGCTCTGGGTTTTTGTGGAGGCGACAACGCTGACCAGCGCGTATCTGATTTATTTCAATCACTCAGACGCCTCGCTGGAAGCCGCTTGGAAATACATCTTTATCTGCTCGGTGGGCATTGCGCTGGCATTTGTCGGAATTATCATATTATCCATGGGATTGGGACATGCGGATTCCCTGTTTTTCAATGACCTGTATCAAAACGCCAGACAGATAAACCCGTTCTGGCTCAAGCTTTCCTTGTCGTTTATTCTGGTCGGATTCGGCACAAAAGTCGGATTTGCGCCGGTTCACGCATGGCTGCCGGACGCGCATTCCGAATCGCCTTCGCCGGTGTCCGCGCTGCTGGGCGTTATCCGGGTCAGCAAAATTTTAAAACTTGCCGGATTTGAAGGCTATGTCAACGACCTTCTCCTGCTGATGGGATTTTTATCGCTGTTTGTCAGCGCGGTCTTTATCATCAGAATTGAAAATTACAAACGGATGCTGGCATATTCTTCCATTGAAAACATGGGCATTATCGCTATCGGTCTCGGCTCCGGAGAAACGGGGATTTTTGTAGCATTGCTCCATCTCACCGCGCATTCTTTTATCAAAGCCTCATTGTTTCTGACTTCGGGAAATATTGTTCACCGATACGGCACCAAAACCATCAGCGGCGTGCGCGGGCTTCTGAATACGGATAAAATGACCGGGTGGCTCTGGATGCTTTCATTTGTCGCCATTGCCGGTATGCCGCCGTTTCCGCTGTTTTTAAGCGAATTTCTGATTGCAAAGTCGCTTTTGTCAAACGGTTCAGCAACAGTTTATACCGTGCTGTTTTTCCTGCTGCTCACGATTGTTCTGGCGGCGGCGGGAAAATCGGTGTTCAAAATGAGTTTCGGAGAACCCTCGGAACATATTGAAAAACATCCTGCAAGCATTCCTGAATATCTGCCGCAGGTGATATTTCTGCTGATGCTGATCATCATGACCGCGGTTCCCGAGGGATTTTATCATCTTCTTGAAAATGCGGCGATGGAGATTTAATAACGGAGGCTGTCTATGAGCTGGGCTGTCGGCAAAAACGGAAAAACGGTTGCTCTCAGAGATATTCCTGAATTGTCTCTGCCTCATCTGCGCGATGAGATTGCAGCGCACTGCGACATGGAAACCCGTGTGATACTGTTTTTCGGCGCGCCTGATGATAAAATTTATGCGGTGCTTGCCGAAGACAATAATTCACGGCTGCTGGCTTCATCCGCAAGGATTTCAAATGATAAAGAATATGTGTCGCTGACAAAAGAATTTCCCGCGCTGCATGTATTTGAACGGGAACTGTATGAGGATTTCGGCATTGTTCCGGAAGGTCATCCCTGGCTCAAAGGAATCCGCTATCCTTTTTATCGTCATCATCCTGAAAAAACAATGGAAACCTATCCGTTTTTCAAGATGGAAGGCGAGGAAGTTCACGAAGTTGCGGTGGGTCCGATTCATGCGGGCGTGATAGAGCCGGGGCATTTCCGCTTTATGTGTCAGGGCGAAAATGTTTATCACCTTGAAATACAGCTCGGATACCAGCATCGCGGCGTTGAACGGCTTTTTAAAGGGAAGCGTTTTCAGGAGCCGCTTGCAGAATCCATTGCCGGAGATTCGGTCATCGCTCATGTCAGCGCGTATACAAATGTGATGGAATCCCTCGGCGGTGTTGAGCCTGCCCGCAGGGCATACTCGATACGGGCAATCGCGCTTGAAATGGAACGCGCAGGCATTCACATCGGGGACCTCGGCGCGTTGGCAAACGATGTGGCATATCTTTTGGGCAATGCGGTCTATGGCGCGACCCGGACCCTGGTTATCAATTCCCTGCTTCTGATTTGCGGCAGCCGCTTCGGCCGCGGGCTGATTCGTGTCGGGGGCGTGGTTTTCGACATAGAGCCGGATAAAATCCGGGAGATAAAGAAAACGCTTGAAAAGGTCAGCCATGATGTGATTCTGATGAGTGAAACCATGTTTTCGACGCCGAGCGTTCTTTCCCGTTTTGAGCAGACCGGCGTTGTGGATACGGAAACAGCGCGTCAGATAGGGTTGGTCGGTCCCGCGGGGCGTGCTTCGGGGCTTCCGCTGGATGTCCGAAGCGACCATCCTTTCGGAATGTATCGCTATTCTCCCATACACAAAATGACCATGACCGGGGGCGATGTGTTTGCCCGTGCATATATCCGCTATATCGAAATCACGCATTCGATAGACTATGTGCTTGAACAGCTTGAGAATCTTCCGTCTGACGGCATTGCGCTCAAGCCTGTTCAAAAGCTTGCGCCGGAAAGCCTTGCTGTGTCAATGGTTGAAGGCTGGCGCGGGGAAACGGTTCATGCGGCAATTACCGACAAAGACGGAAATATCGTAACATACAAAATCAAAGACCCGTCGTTTCACAACTGGTTCGGGCTTGCACAGGCTGTACGCGGCAACGGCATTTCCGATTTTCCGCTCTGCAATAAAAGCTTTAATCTTTCATATTGCGGAAATGATTTGTAAAAAGAGGCATTTATGTTCACCAATCCGATGAATCCCATCAACGTCAGAATCAATCAGGGAAAACAATATATTCCCGATATGAAAGCCGCAACCGTAAAAGCTCCGTTTCGCGGTTTTCCTGAAATATCCGAATCGGTTGAAACCCGCTGCGCTGATTGCACAAGATGCCGTGATATTTGTGCGGCTGATGCTGTCCGGCTGAAACCGTTTTCAATAGATATTGGCAAATGCGTTTTCTGCGGCGATTGTGTCAGAGAATGTCCGAACCTTATGATTCGTTTCGGAAATTTTCATAAAACAGCTTCGACTTCAAGGGAATATCTGATTGTCGGCAAATCGGCAAAACCTGAGAACTATTTATCTCATGCAATAGAATCACGCAAAGAAATCAAGCGATTATTCGGGCGATCCTTTAAATTGCGACAGGTGTCTGCTGCCGGATGCAACGGCTGTGAAATGGAGTTGAATGCTTGCAGCAATGTCAATTTTGATATGGGGCGTTTCGGGATTGATTTTGTGGCATCGCCGCGACATGCGGATGGGCTTGTCATCACCGGACCGATTTCACAAAACATGGCGCCTGCGCTTGAAGATGCGTATCAATGCACACCTGATCCCAAAGTCGTTATTTTGGTAGGAAGCTGTGC
>DZCT01000466.1 GCA_022736535.1 Desulfatirhabdium butyrativorans
CATCATCCGGCAGGTGTCGGGGTTCGCAGGCTCACCCCGACCTACGGAATTTACGAAATTGTCAACTTGACGGCATTGACGCGGCGCGCGGGAACGAGAGTTCAACTGCGTCACTTGTACACTGAATGACGGCTGTATAAGTTTTACTTAAAAATATACCGGAATCACAGTAAAATTTTAAAGATTAAACTCTCTACTTTATCCTTTATCCTGAAAATTTTCAAGTGTCCTTTTCAATAAAAACGGATATGCGGCATTTTAAGACCGATTCGCTTTCAAAGACCGGTCTTTGCTGAAAACAGGCACGGAGAATACCGTTTTTTGACAGCGAATCGGTATTACACATAATCCTTGCAGATGACGCCCGTAACTTCGGACATGCCGCTGTCCGAACCTTGACTTTTTCCGATGAAAGGTTTAAATTGATCTTATGGATTCAATTGAAAAACGCTTACTGGAATGCCGCAAAGACATTCTGAACCTCGCTCGGAAGCACGGCGCATACAATATTCGGATATTTTTCAGCAGACCGGACTCTGAACACAGGGATGAAATAGGCTTTCTGGTCAGTCTGGAAACAGGCCGCACGCTGCTCGATCAGGGCGGGCTTCTGACAGACCTGCAAACGCTCCTCGAATGTCCGGTGTCTGTGTTTACCGAAGGCGGCTTGAAAGGGAATTACCGGCAGCGGATATTGAAACAGGCGGTTCCGCTGTGAGAGATGAACAAGAGCGGTTGCACGATATTTCGGAGTCCGTCAACCGGATTGAACATTACGCAGGAAAGGAAAAACAGAAATTTGAGCAGGACAGACTGATTCAGGATGCAGTCTGTTATCAACTGCTGATTATCGGCGAATCTGTCCGAAATTTGCCGCCGGAACTGCGGCAGAGGTATTGCCATATCCCCTGGCCGGCAATTATCGGAATGAGAAATATTTTGGTTCATGAGTATTTCGCTATTGACATGGAGATTGTCTGGTCGGTAATTGAGCAGAACTTGCCGAATTTCAAATATGAAATTGAGAAGATTCTGTCTCGCCTGTCCGAACTCTGACTCAAACCGGCGGTTAATGTTTACAAGGATTGTTTATAAGCAGGGATTGCGACTTCGATGCTTATAAACAATCCCTGTATCTGTTTGGAATCACTTATGATGAATGAAAACAATCCCCGTAAACGACTTTTTTCAGGGAGCCGTCTGCCAATCTGAGAATTAATGCGCCTTCATCGTCCACATCTTCAGCGCAGCCTTCCGAGACTTCCCGTGTCGTGACGATTTTCACCTGCCTGCCGAGGGTCAGCGTGTATCGTTTCCAGTCGGAAATCACATTGTCAAAATTGTCTTGATGCAGATAGTCTTCATAAGCATCTAAAAACTCGGCAAGAAGTTCTTTACGGGAAACGGCTCTGCCCAATATGTTTTTCAGAGAAGAGGCTTTCGGCTCCTCAGACGTGGGATCATTGTTCACATTAATGCCGATGCCGATGTTGACAAACGAAATCCTGTCGTCATTTAATTCCATTTCGGAGAGCATTCCGGTGATTTTTTTCTCATTTATCAGAATATCATTGGGCCATTTGACCTGTGCATTGACAGCAAACATGCGCTTCAGCATCCGGGCAAGACAAAGCGATGCGGCAAAATTAAGCTTATAACCCTGATTTATCGGCAGTTGCGGGCGGATGACCAGCGTGAAATAAAGCCCGCCCTGTTCCGAAAGCCAGTGTCTTTTCAAACGTCCTCTGCCTGCGGTCTGGCGTTCTGCAATCACAACGGTGAAATGCGGACATCCCTGCCGCGCAAGGTCTCCGGCAATGTCCATTGTGGAGAAAACTTCCTGAAAATAATGAATGTTTGATTCCCTGCCCGGAAATTCGGAGGGAAAAAGAAAGTCTGATGCGTTAATGGTTTGTCTCCTATATGGGGTTCGGGGTACGGGGTACGGGGGATTGCCTCTGACCCCGAACCTCTGACCTCTAACCCAAAAAATCAAACACATATCCGACCGAGCGAAGGCTTTTGAAATAAACGGGATTTTTGGGGTCGTCTTCAAAATATTTCCGAAAACGCACGATAAAATTGTCCACGGTCCGGGTGGCGGTTTCTCCGGTGTAGCCCCATCCGATTTCCAAAAGCCTGCTTCTTGAAAGCGGTTTGCCCCGATTGGCAATAAAAAGCTTGAGCAGTTTGACTTCCTGCTCGGTCAGATGAATTTCGCCGCATTTGCAATGCGCTACGGATGTGGAGAAATCAATCCGGTTGGTCCCGAAGCTGAATATCTCATCTGACTCAGAAGCAGAAATATATTCTTCTTTTCGCTTCTCGCTGCTCCATGAGGCGCGGGTCAGAAGCCGTCCGACCCGCAGCAGAAATTCCTCCAGATGAAAAGGCTTTGCAAGGTAGTCATCCACGCCGTAAGAAAGCCCTTTGATTTTATCTTCAATATTGCTTTTGGCAGAGAGAATCAGAACCGGAAGCCGGTCATCTTCAAGGCGGATGCTACGAAGCACGGACAAGCCGTCAATTACCGGAAGCATAATATCCAGCACGATGAGATCGGGACGCCATGACTTCCATTTCCGAATAGCGGACCCGCCGTCATCCGCAATTTCCGCTTCATATCCCTCAAGCGAGAGATTCAGCTTCAGACCTTCGGCGATATGCCTCTCATCTTCAATAATCAGAATGCGTTTTTTAGCGTCATTTCTCATTGGAATATTTTTTAATCATTCCATATCAAGCTACAAATATGACGCTCCTACGGAGCTGTTCATCCCCCGCAGCACGGCGTCATATCATCCATCGAACAGCCCCGTAGGGGCGAAATATTTGTAGCATTAAAAAATCGCTCCGAATTTGCATTTTTCAAAACAGCTCAGACATTTGACGCATTTTTCTTTGTCAATTCTGGCGGTCTCTTTTTTCTGCCAGATAATTGCCTCCGAAGGACAGGCTTTGAAGCAAAGCCCGCATTTTGTACACAGTTCCGGGCTGATTTCAAATTTCAGCAGCGCAACGCATCGTTTTGCCGGACATCTTTTTTCATAGATATGCGCCTCATATTCATCTCTGAAATAGCGGAGCGTGGACAGAATCGGATTGGGTCCCGTCTGCCCCAGCCCGCAGAGAGACGAGTCTTTGATCGTATAGGAAAGTTCTTCCAGCAGTTCAATATCGCCGGCTTTTCCTTTTCCTTCGCAGATTCTGTCCAGCGTTTCCATAAGCCTGCGGGTGCCTTCACGGCAGGGCGTGCATTTTCCGCAGGATTCATCCTGAATAAAATCCATGAAAAAGCGTGCCATATCCACCATGCAGGTGTCCTCATCCATGACGATCATGCCGCCGGATCCTATGATCGCGCCGACTTTGGCAATTGCCTCATAATCAACCGGCGTGTCCAATTCCTGTTCGGGAACGCAGCCGCCCGAAGGTCCCCCCAACTGAACCGCTTTGAATTTCTTTTTATTGGGAATGCCGCCGCCGATGTCGTAAATAATCGTTCTCAGCGGCGTTCCCATCGGAACTTCGACAAGTCCGATGTTGCTGATGTCGCCGGAAAGCGCAAAGACTTTTGTCCCTTTGCTTTTCTCGGTCCCGACGCCGGCATACCATTTCCCGCCTTTCAATATGATCTGTCCGATATTGGCAAAGGTTTCGACATTGTTCAGAATCGTGGGCTTTTCCCACAAGCCTTTCTGCGCGGGAAAGGGCGGCCGGGGACGGGGCATTCCGCGTTTGCCCTCGATAGAGCGCATCAGCGCGGTTTCCTCGCCGCAGACAAACGCGCCCGCGCCTTCGTAAATTTCAATGTCAAAATCAAAGC
>DZCT01000467.1 GCA_022736535.1 Desulfatirhabdium butyrativorans
GGGTATATGCCTGAAAATTTTTTAAAAGTCTCCGCAGGTGCATCATGTGAACCGGGCGCAGAAAACATAAAATCAGGAAAAAGTGTCCGCAACAGATTATGACCGCATTCGGACAGACTGCCGGGAAAAAGCGGAAAGTTCCTGAAAATTTTTTTAAAAAAGTGTCCGCAGCAGATGATGACCGCATTCATACGAACTGCCGGAAAAAAGCGGAAAGTTCCTGTTTTTTATATGGTTAGGAGTTGCGCAGTTGGAGAAGAATCTTACAATTTTTTCATAAAAAAATTCAATGTGATTCAGCGTTCCTGTTTCCCATCCTCATAACATTTCTTTCCGTACCAGTTGATTTGCCGGCATATTCCCCGAATCATGCGCACCTCTTTTGCCCGAAGCGGAAAACGGTTGAAAAAGTGCCGCATGTTGTTGAGCCAGTAATCGGGATTTTCCGCATTGATGAAGCTGATCCTCACCAGAATGTCTTTCAACTGCTCATACATGCCGTCAAGTTCGTGACGGCTGGCAAGGCGGGGCGTGAAAGAAGTTTCCTCTGTTTTGAGTTCGGCGGTGAAAATTTCATAGCACATCACCATCACTGCCTGCGCCAGATTCAGGGAGGAAAATTCGGCAGTGGGAATATTGACCAGCGCGTGGCAGAATCGAATGTCTTCATTGGACAGTCCCCGATCTTCGGGACCGAAAAGAATTGCCACGCGATTTTCCTGAGAAACGGAGATAAGACGTTGCGCCAATTTCGGGGGACCGGTGATGACCAGTCGCTCCCCGCCGAGACGGGCGGTTGTTCCCGCCACATACTGAAATCCGGCAAGCGCTTCTTGCAGATTTTCATAAACATCAATGGCTTTGACAACATCCGATGCGGCGTGGGTTGCCATTTTCAGGATTTTGACAACGTCAAAATTTTCAGGCTCGACCACGATTAAACGGCGGATGCCCATGTTCCGCATGGATCGGGCTGTCGCGCCGATATTTTCAGGGTACCGGGGACGCTGCAAGACAACAGCGACATTATCAAGATTTACTTTATGAGTCATTTGGAATGGGAAGTTGGTAGTGGTGTAGAAGAGGTGATTGCCGGGTGTCATTCTGAGCGGAGCGAAGAATCTCATTTTTTCATAATACGCTGTTATAATAAGATATTCTTCGCTGCGCTCAGAATGACAGTGAGAGGGTTCATCACCTATTCTACACCGCTACCGGGAAGTTATAAAACAAACTAAGTTTCTTTAAGAAACTTAGTTTGTTATGCAGCCATATTCCGGTTTTTGTGTTCCGGTTATCAGCTCATGATTTCAAAACGGTTGAAAAAATAGCCGATTTCAAAAGCCGCCGTTTCCGGCGCGTCCGAGCCGTGGACAATATTTTTTTCAATATCAGTGGCAAAGTCACGGCGGATCGTGCCTTCCGCAGCCTTTCTGTAATCGGTCGCGCCCATCAGCTCGCGATTTCTGGCGATCACGTTTTCGCCCTCCAGAACCATGACAACCGCGGGACCCGATGACATGAAATCGGTCAGGGTGTCAAAAAAAGGGCGGTCTTTATGCACTGCATAAAAGCCCTGCGCCTGCGCCTTTGTCATGCAGATCATTTTCATGGCGACAATTTTGATTTTATTGGCTTCAAACCGTCTGATGACTTCACCGATAACGCCTTTTTCAACACCGTCCGGTTTGATGATTGACAAGGTTCTTTCCATAAAAAATATCCTTTCGTTAAGAAAAATATTTCCTACAAATATTTCCTACAAATATTTCACTCCTGATGAGCTATTTGCGGGGGGTGAGAGGTTCGAGGCCTCTGACCCCTGACCCCGAACCCCCCTCCCCCTGCCCCCCTCAAGGGGGGCCAAAGGCTAAAATTAGACTCAGGTGTCCGCCCTTAACTTAAGGGCAGCCCGGCGGCGTGCCCCTACGATGCGCTGACCCGCATCGTCATATCCACCCAGCGCGCGGTCTGCGTCAGTTCGCCCACAGAAATAATATCCACACCGCTGTCTGCCAACGCCATCAGGTTTTCTTTTTTAATTCTTCCCGAGGCCTCGATTACCGCCCGTCCGTCAACAAAATCCACGGCGGCTTTTATCTGCTCCGCATTCATGCCGGAAAGCATAATCACCTCAGCGCCTGCGGCGATGGCTTCCTTTACGCCGTCCATATCGGAGACTTCCACTTCTATTTTGGCAAGATGTGACACATTTTTCCGAATATATTCAATAGCTTTTTTAACGCCGCCGCAGATCGTGATGTGATTTTCTTTTACCAGAACACCGTCATATAAACCCATGCGATGATTGTATGCCCCGCCGACACGGACCGCATATTTCTCCAGAACAAGCCATCCGGGAGTGGTTTTCCGGGTATCCACAAGGCGTACATTTCTGCCTTCAAGCATGTCGCAATATGAACGGACATGAGTGGCAATGCCGGAAAGATGCTGAAGGAAATTCAGAGCGGTTCGCTCGCCTGCAAGCAGGTCCCGCACTCTGCCCTCGATTCTCAGTGCAACATCGCCGTCTTTGAGCGTATTTCCGTCCTTATATTGGGAGTAGAAATGAATTTTAGGATCAAGACACACAAAAACCTGCTTTGCCACATCAAGCCCGGCAAGCAACAGCGATTCCTTAGCGACGATTTCTCCTTTGCCTCTGCGGTCGGGTCCCACAAGATTGTTCGTGGTAATATCTCCCGGACCAATATCTTCTTTTAATGCTGTTTCGACAATATGCTGTACGGAATACATAATATTTTCATCGTCTTCAGTTTGCGCCGGAAACCTTTATCGAACAAGCATTTCCGGAGTGTTGAAATGACCCCCGCTTTTATAAAATCGTTATAAGACCGGTTCAGCTATTTTGACAGATGCTGAAATTTCGCTCCGCTCATTTCAGCACTCCGGAAAACTTTGCTGAGATTTTATGTTATACCAATTCGCTTTCAAAGATCGGCCCGGCTAAGATCAGATCAGACCGTAAAGCGCCCGGGCTGAAAACAGACACGGAGAAAGCCGTTTCTGAAAGCGAATCGGTATTAGCGATTCTCCGGCTAATGCTCAATTCCCTTTATTCTGTCTAAATTGGACTGAAATTTATGCCGGTCTTCAATGAGTTTTTTATGTTTTTCTCTGACTTTTGCCACCACATCTTCAGGCGCCTTGGAAAGAAAATCTTCATTGCTCAACTTTTTAGAGCTGGCAGTTAATTCATTTGTTATTTTAAGAACTTCCTTTTCAAGCCGTTCAATTTCCCTGTCAAAATCAATGATGCCCTCCAGCGGCACAAAAATTGTCACACCGTCCGCAACCGCAGTTGCGGCGGCTTTGGGCTTTTCTCCGGGCAGTTGTACGGAAAAAGACGCAATCCGTGCAAGATTTGCGATCATATCCTGATGCGCCGAAAGCGTTTTCCTGACAGCCTCATCCCCGGACTGAATCACCGCATTCAATTCCAAAGACGGAGAAATATTCATCTCTCCCCTGATGTTGCGGATGCCCGTGATAATCGAAATAATAATTTCCATTTCGGATTCGGCGTCGGCATCGGACAGAACCGAAGCGGCGTCCGGGGCGTCCGAGGGAAATACCGCTTTCATAACAGAGCCTTGTGTTCCGGGAAGTTTGTGCCAGATTTCCTCTGTAATAAAAGGCATAAAAGGATGAAGCAGAATCAGCGTATCCCGAAGAACCCGCCACAGCACCCCCATGGACGCCGCCTGTTTTTCCGCGCCCTGTTTTCCGTAAAGCGCGGGCTTCACGGCTTCCAGATACCAGTCGCAGAATTCATGCCATACAAAATGATACACGGCACTCGCCG
>DZCT01000468.1 GCA_022736535.1 Desulfatirhabdium butyrativorans
CCATTGCCTATTCATGGATTATTGCCATGGCTACGGGTCCCATGCTGCTGTATCTTTTCGGCATCGTCACTTACAACGAACTCTATGTCAGAAAAAAACATCTGCCGGACATGGAAATCGCTTCGGAGATTAATTTTGCCTATTTCAAACGCTACTGCTATGTGTTTGTCCCCATCATTTTCATCATTCTGCTGATATACAGAGGATTTTCCATCAATATCACGGTCACGCTGGCGATGATCCTTTTCATCATTTTCGCTTACGCAGACAAAACCGTGAGACCGCCGGTCAGAAATCTGTTTGAAGGGCTTTCGGAAGGCATGACCTCTCTGCTTCCCATTGCCAGCGCGGTGATTGCGGCAAACATGATTATGACCATGATGGTGATGAGCGGTCTTGCGTCAAAATTCTCTATTTTTCTCATGAATATCAGCGGGAGCAGCATTCTGCTTGCAACGCTGTTCACGGGTTTTTTCAGCCTGATTCTGGGAATGGGGATTCCGCCGGTGGCGACTTATGTGCTGACCTCCGCGCTGACCGCGCCGACCATTCAGAAACTTGCCATGATAAACGGGCTTCCCGAACAGGCTGCGCTGCTGGCAACCCACATGTTTCTGTTTTATTATGCGGTGCTGGCGGAAGTCACGCCGCCGGTCGCGCTTTCCGCTTACGCTGCCAGCGCGGTGATGATGACAGACCCCATTGAAACCGGCGTGTTTGCGGCGCGGGTAGCGCTTCCGAAATATCTCATAGGCATTACCTTTATTTTATCTCTCAGCGGATCTGCCATTCTGATTCTTCCGGTAACGCTGACGCTGCCGATGAATGAGGCGATTTTTGAAATCATATCAAGATACGGTCTGACCATACTTGCGGTGTTTTATCTGAATGTCGCCGTGATCGGATATCTGAGAAAAGCGATGTCAAAAGCGGAACGGTGGATCGTGGGCGCGGGCGCGGTGCTTCTTTTCTATCCCTCATATCGGATCAATCTGATTGCAGGCGCGGCGGCGACAATTATCGTGGCCAAGAACTGGCTGTCCGGACGGGTTGAAAAAACACAGGAGGACTGATACGGCTCAAATGAAAAACATATCCGCTTTGCAAAAATAAAATTTTTGCACTCCGGTTGAAATCAGAATCAAAAAAAGCAGGAATTGCTCTTTATCTGAAACAATTCCTGCTCTTTGTTTGTCAATCTAACGCCTGCCTACCCAGACCCGTTCTTCAACCCAGCGGCCTTCCTGATCCACAATCTCAATCCATCCGCCGGGAACCCATCTGCCCTGTCTGTTGTAATGAGCGGGATTCCACGCCCGCCTGTAAGTCTCCGGAATCCATGTTTTCCGCGTCTCCCAATGCCCGCGGGGACACTGCGGCTGCGGCGGAGCCTGATAAACAGGCGGCGGAGACGGCATCGAGGGCGCATAAACGTGCGGCTGTGCAGGCGTGTAATTAAATGTCTGGTTCGGGTTTGCAACAGTTGTTTCATTATTCGGCTGTCGGGCGGCATTCACCAGCGCGCTGCCGACAATCGCAGCGCCCAGACCGATGGCAACACCTTCCCAGCGATGCCGCTGCTTGGAGCCTGCCCATGCCGGCGACGCGGCAAGACACAGACATACCATTACTGCAATGGATGAAACCAGTATTTTTTTCATAAAGATACCTCCTTTTTTGTTTTTCTGAAACTATCAGACACCGTTCTTTCAAAAAAAATCAAAAGAGCGGCTGTTTTTTTTGCCACGAAAGGACACGAACGGTTTCACGAACATCTCAGCACGAATTATTTAGGAGTTACGCAGTTGATGATTCTCGCTCCCACGCTCCGCGTGGGAGCGTCAGGGACGCCGCGGTTTCTGCATTCCCACGCGGAGCGTGGGAACGAGACCGACTGCGTAACTCGTAAAGCATTCGGGCAAATCCGCAAAAAAGTATTTGTCTCATATCGCATTTTATGATATTGAATACAGGATAAATAATGCTTTATGCTGTTTAAGGAAATTTAAATCAGAAAAAAAGGAGTCTTCCCATGAAAGACTATCCCGTAAAGAAAATGCGAGACACCCTCATCAAAACAGAGCGGAAAAATGTTGAAGTGATGGAATCTTCAGGAAATCAAGCTTCTTTCATCAGTTTCCGCCATTCTTACAAATCCATGTCCTGTTTCGGCGGAAAAACATATATCAAATCAAAAGAGACGCGTTTTGAAAACGGAAAATTTGAATCAGAGGAATTTGAAGGGACAATGGATCAGAGCGTCTATCAGAATAGGACAAAAGAACTGCAAAACACTTTTTCAAGTATCATGTCTTCTTTTTTAAAGCCTTTTTCGCTTCTGCTGCCATTTTCGGCAGATGATGACGATGAAGACCGCAGATCGCGCAGATAATCAGAGAGATTCCTCGCTTCGCTCGGAATGACATTAGACTTTTTCGGAAATAAATTAGTATTTTGCCAAGCTTGAAAATATGAGTTGTAGGGTGGGCAGCCTGCTGCCCACCGGAGGTTTCCGCACACAAAATCAAACTTGACAAAGCATTAGACTTTTTCGGAAATAAAAAAGGTTCTCGCAAAGGACGCGGAGAGCGCAGAGGAGGAAAGACAGAAATACAGTCCGGCTTTCAGTTTCCCGCGACCTTCCGGTCTTTGCGTCTTTTACGGGCAGTTCTGCCGCTTATTTCCGAAAATGTCTATTGTAAAAAACGGGTTGGCTTTGTAAAAAAACGGAATGGCTTTGCAGAGAGCAGGTTGGAATGGCATTTCAAAAAAATTGTGCTAAAGGAAAAGGCAGCCTGAATGCCGTATAGCATGTCGGAAGAATGCTGTGCAAAATGACTGAATCTCTGTTGAAAATTGACAGAGATGCACAGGATATGCAGGATAATCCTGTTCATCCTGCACATCCCTGTTTAAAAAATGTACAGATTCAAAAGAGATTTGGTATAATATCTTTCGTATCTGTTTCTGAAGAAATGAATACAAGCCGCCTTTGCCCTCAGATATGAATGTCAGAGCCGATGCTTTTTCCGGTCTCGTCATTCGAGAGACGAGCCGGAATAAATATGCGGGAGCATTTAAAAATATTCTCATGTGTATTTGCTGTTCGGCATCCTCATGTTTTAATTTGTTACAGTGACTGAAAAACCGTTTCCGTCTCTCCGGGGGCTTTCCGGTACTCTGCTGAGTGTTGGACCCGAATATTATTATAAATAATAAGAATTCGGTTTTCATCACTGAAGGGAAATCCGCGCCTCGAAAACAGATTCCCACAATGCCATCATCCCGCTTAACTCCGATGTTGACAATTCCTGTTTGTCTGCCAGCTTAAAGCGTCTGCAATTCTCGCAGCCGAAAACTTTGTTTGCCCGGGCCGCATTGTTAAGACATTTATCGTAATACCGGCACAGATAATTTCTCATGGGAACTTGAATATCTTCCTCATCATAGTCCTCGGAAATAAACATTGTCCTCTCATATCTTGTCTTTCTCATGGCGTCCTCCTTTCAAAATATCTGACGGTTAAATTTTTCTGAAATTCTCCCCAAACTTTGATTCATGTTATTTCATAAAACAGAAGGGAGCGCAATGGGTCAGCTTCTGTATTCCCATATAAGAAAAATTCTACTTCCGATGGGGTGAAAACGGTATAACCGGGAGAAATATTCTCCGCCGCCATGCGTTTTTTCAGCACCGAAATATGGGCTTAAAATTTGCTTTTCCCTGTTTAATGTGATATTTTTATCTGTTTTGAATCGTATATTTATACAATACAACAGATACAGATGAATCTTTCACGAGTTTTTTAAATATTCAGCAGTTGC
>DZCT01000469.1 GCA_022736535.1 Desulfatirhabdium butyrativorans
CCTTTTCAGAAAAACCTGAGAATCATACAGGAGCAGCACTGCTTTTTATTCATCATTATAACGCTTTGATCAGAAAAGAAATCACCGATATGATATGACTACCGAAATGCTTATCATTCAACCCTGTGGTATCCACAGAAGAACAGGAAATAAGTTTCTTAAAATGATACCATAGAATAAAACATGGAGAATATTTCAGATGGCAATACAAACAAATACATTAGATAAGCTTCAGGTTCTTGAAGCGATCTATCAGAAGGGATATCAATCGGATATCGCAAATCGTGTATTTGACAAGCTTATTGAATTGGAACGTAATATCGCCCAGCGTAACATGGCGGATATTAAAGCTGTTTTGCAATCGTTTGAAACGCATTATCAAATGGCTTCCGATGACTTTTTTCATCGT
The DNA here is from genome assembly GCA_022736535.1 of Desulfatirhabdium butyrativorans. Lineage (GTDB taxonomy): Bacteria > Desulfobacterota > Desulfobacteria > Desulfobacterales > JAIFKL01 > JAIFKL01. The sequence goes on from DZCT01000469.1 coordinate 410, forward strand.
TTTCACAAAGGAAAACTCGGCGATGATGCCGATTTTTTTGAATGGAGCGCAGCTTATGACATGTATAAATCCATACTTAACCGGCTTGCCAAGCTTTCAGACGAGTCGTTATGAAAACAGTCAGAGACTATCTTGAAGATATCAAGATGAAAATTGTAATGTCGGAGATTGTAAAATCAATGACCATCGTAACAGAACGCACCTTGAGCGACCGTGGTTATCAGGAGTATATTTTCAATAGAGATTTGGTATGATATTCTATGAAATCGCATTTTATATTGATAATGAGTTTATATCAGAAGAAGAACAGGGATATGTCCCTTTGACATGGATATGGAAACCTGTCGGACTTGCATCCGAAAAACATGTTCTGACGGTAAATGTGTCAGGTTTAAGAGGTCAGGTCGGAGTGAAAAGTTTAGCGTTTGAAATCAAATAAAAATGGATACGGTCAGCCGAGTGCTTTAACCGGCGCATTCGGCAAAAAGCCGCGGTAAAGCGGCAATTTACTGAAAAGGAGAAGAACCAATGAAACATAGACTTTATGCTATGGCATCTGCGCTGCTTGCCGTTCTGCTGCTGAACTGCACAGCCTTTGCACAGGACACCGGATTCAATACAATCCTTTCTTTTGACTCGCCCGGGCTTAATCCCGCCGGGCTTGCCTTTGACGGAAAATATCTCTGGAATGCCGATACAAGTGACCAGATGATTTACAAATTGGATACTTCAGGGAACAGAATGACTTCTTTTTATTCACCCGGCGCTGCCCCCACCGGACTTGCCTTTGACGGAACTTACCTGTGGAACGCCGATGCAGATGACAAAATGATCTATAAATCAGATATTTCAGGCAATATCATCACTTCTTTTCCTTCACCGGGCGCGGCGCCGACGGGACTGGCTTATGACGGAACTTATCTGTGGAACGCCGATGCAGATGATAAAATGATCTATAAATTAGATACTTCCGGCAATCTGATCACTTCTTTTTACACCCCGGGCAATGGCCCCGCCGGACTTGCCTGCAACGGCGACTACCTGTGGAACGCCGATGCAGATGATAAAATGATCCACAAATTGGACAAAGACGGCAATCTGACAGATTCCTTTCCCGCTCCCGGCACTTTTCCCGCCGGACTTGCTTTTGAAGGAAACTATCTCTGGATTGCCGACGCGGACGATATGACCATCCGCAAGTCTGAACTGACCGGAGATACAGATACATCCGGAGGGACAGCCGCCATTGTTGTCTCGCCGGTGTCTTTCTCGGATCCGGTCAGCATTGTCTCTGAATTTGATCCCCCCGGAACCAGCCCCACCGGACTTGCTTTTGACGGAACTTATTTGTGGCATGTCAATCTGGGATCAAAAACCGTTTACAAGTTGGATACTTGGGGAAACATCATCAGTTCTTTTGAAGCCCCCGGCAACATGCCTTTTGACATCGCATGTCAGGGCGAATATCTCTGGATTTCCGACACAGGCAAAACCATTTATAAAACAGATACTTCCGGTAAACAAATTGCTTCTTTTGCTTCTCCCTGCGCGTTTGCGGGCATTACGCATGACGGCGAACATCTCTGGATTTCCGACTTTGAAAATCGGAAAATTTACAAAACAGATTTCTCAGGAAAGATATTGGCGACTTATGATTCTCCGGGATCAGATCCTGCGGGCATCACTTATGACGGCGAATATCTCTGGATCACCGACAGCAAAAGCCGCAGGATTTACAAATTCGACACATCCGGGAATGTTGTCAATTCTTTTCACTCTCCGGCGGAAAAGCCTTTCGGCATTGCTTCTGACGGCGAATATCTGTGGCAGGCAGATGAAGGCAGAGATAAAATTTACAAGCTGAAAGTGAATATCTCGCCGGTAAAAATCGGCGCGTCAAAGCAGCAGACCTTTTCGGTCAGCAATATGGGCGACGGCGATCTGGTCATCGGCAACATCTCAATTACCGGCAAAGACGCAGGCGACTTCAGCATACAGAATGACAAGTGTTCGGGAACAAAAATAAAACCCAAAGAATACGCCCTGTTCAATGTTGTTTTTTCTCCCGCATCCGCCGGCGGCAAAAATGCAGTGCTTCAGATTCCCTCAAACGATGCGGATGAGGCGTTGCTGAACGTGCCGTTAAGCGGAACCGGCGAAGGAACAGGCTATCTGATCACAAAAGACCTCTGGATTCGGGCAGTGATTGACACGGAAGAAAAAGGAAAGGTTGAAGCCCTGTGGCGCAAAGGCGGCGAAGACACCACAGCTTCAAATGACCGGGTGATCTGGGGATATTTTTACGCCAATCCTGCGGATGTGACTTGGGGAAGCGAACAGAATCCGGATTTGTTTGTCAAAATCTGGTTCGACCACAACGGACGCTTGGATGTGAATTTTTTCCATGTCTCCGTGCCGGATATTGAAGTGTATTCGGACTACGCTTATGACGGAACCGCAGATCAGCAAACTGCGGCAACATTGGAGACAAGATATATTCGGCAGTATTATGAAAACGGCAGAAGTTACATGGAGAAAAATGACGAAAACGGCATCCCTGCCGCAGGGTATTCGGCAACGGGAAATCCCAAGGGCTATTCAACTGTCAATGATTTGAGAATCGCCGCGATCATCAACACCGTGGAAAAAGGCGCGAGGGAAGCGCTCTGGTACAAAGGCGGTCAGGACAAGACAGACAGAGGCGATGAAGTGCTGTGGGGCTATTTTTATGCCAGTCCTTCGGATGTGGCATGGGGAAATCAGAACAATCCTGATCTCTTTGTCAAAGTCTGGTTCGATGTGGACGGACGGGTGGATGTGAATTCCTTCCATGTGTCTGTGCCGGATATTGAAGTTTATTCGGACCTTCCCGATAACGGGACTTACGACGCGACCGGCACAACAACTTTGGAGAATCGCTATATCCGGCAGGAATATTAAAACCGCAGGGGTGCGGCCCGCGGCCGCACCCCTGCCGGAATACGGAAACTAAACCTTATTCACATGGTTTTCCATTTTTTCGATATTCTCGTTCACGCTCTGCCGGAAGGACTGCCAGCCTTCTTCATAAGCCTTCCGCCAGGGTGAAAAAACATCTTTCCACTTTTCGGAAAACCAGCAGCTCTGATTCATAAACATATCCATCATTTTTTCCGAGCGTGTCTGCATCATCTGCATCATGTTGAAAGAATTAGTCACTGTTGTTTTTTGAAAATCAACCATTTGCTTCAATAACTGCTTTTGTTCCATCATCTTTTTTTCTCCTTTTCATCATTATGTGTCCGTATTATGTGTCCGTTAATTCCGCAGGGGCGCGCTATCCTTTCCCACAGAGTTCACAGAGAAAAAAAGCCCACAGAGAACACAGAGAGTTTTAAAAAAATCTCTGTGTTCTCTG
>DZCT01000470.1 GCA_022736535.1 Desulfatirhabdium butyrativorans
CGCGGAGCGGCCGGTCTGCATTCCCACGCAGAGCGTGGGAACGAGAACAACCCCGAACCTCTCACCTAGAACCTCTCACCCCGTTTCAACATCAACCGGTTCAAGATGGATATAAAACTGTTTTAAAAACAGATTGTGTTTTCTGCAAAAGGCTTTTACCGCGCCCAAATCTCTTGACTCTCTTTCATTAAAAGAAATGAGCAGACCGCTGACCTTGTATTTCTCGAAAAGCCGCTCAATATCCTGAAATCCGCCGAGTATCGGATAGCCCTGAAGCGATTTGCCGATTTTCAGCGCATCATCGTCAAGAAAGCCCACCGGTTTGATCTTATGTTTTTTGTTGTTTAAAATCTCTCTGAGCAGAATTTCGCCGCCCCTGCCCGCGCCGTAAATGAAAACCGTTTCACCCGCAAGGGTTTTGCGGTTCGCCATATCCGCAGAAATTCGGAAAAAACCCCGCGTGCCGAGCAGAAGACCGGTGGTCAGAAGCCAGTCCATCAGAAAGAGTCCTTTTGAAAAATTCTCAAAGCGATAGATAAATGTCACTGCCACGAGAGACAAAAGCGTTGCCAGTGCAGAGGCTTTGATGTATCCGAACACATCGTTTGTACTCATAAACAGCCAGAAGCCCCTGTAAATTCCCAAAATAAAAAAAGCCACAAACTTACAAGCGATCACTGCGGGAAGCGAATGCAGAAAGACTTTAAAATAAAAAAGAAAATCCTGAGAATCAAATCGTAGCCGGTAAGAAAGATAATAGGAAAATGTGATGAGAAAAAAATCCAGCAGCACCAGCAGCAACTGCCGTTTATAGGTCAGTTCCATGAGAATCGGCGTATAAGCCCGTCCCCGCAACAGCGAAAATTCTTTTTCAGGATACACGCGTATCTGCGCCAAATAAACACCCATGAGAATAATAGACAGTCCGAGGGGCATCATCACAGCAGGCGAGGTCAGCGTGTCGCTTTTGCTGACAAAAAGGGCAGAGATACCGGCAATTGTCCCGATGCCGTATAAAAACAGTACCGCGCCTTTTTCACTGTATCCCATGAGAACCAGCCGGTGGGACGTGTGATCTTTTCCGCCCACAGAGGCTTTCCTGCCGCTCAACAGCCGGATAAACGTCACCATCGTGGTGTCCAGAATCGGCACCAGCAGCGTCATCACCGGCACAGAATACGAAGCCAGGCGGCTGCCTGCGCCGGACTGTGAATAATGAAGCCCCAGCATTGCCAATGTGAAGCCGATCATCATGCTGCCGCAGTCACCCATGAAAATCGAAGCCGGATTGAAATTGTAAATCAGAAAGGCTGCCAGCGCGCCCGCGAGCAGCATGGCAATGACCGCCGGCGAATGCAGATCAAGATTCCCGAAATTTCGGAAACTTCCTGCAAACAGCAGCGCAAAATGCAGCGCGGCAATCAGCCCCACGCCCGCGCAGAGACCGTCCATATTGTCAATCAGATTGAAGGCATTCGTAATGCCCACGATCCACACAATGGTGACAATCGTGTCAAGGGTAAGCGAAGTAAACCAGCAGAGCCGGAATCCGAGAAATGTGACAAGCGAGGCTGCCAATATCTGCCCGACCAATTTTGTGTAAGGCTTTATCTGAATGAAATCGTCTGAGAGACCCAGCGCAAACAGCAGCGTCATTCCGATCCATAGGCACGCGCCGACAGCAGGGAAAGAAAAAGGCGCAGCCGCTGTGGGACTCCAGTTGTGAAGCGAAAGCGTGATATGGGGCAGCAAGGTGCTGAAATCTGTTATGAAAAAAAGCGGGGCAGCCGTTGCGATGTAGATGGCAATACCGCCCATCAGCGCTGTGGGATGTTTATGCCAGCGGTCTTTTACGGGAATCGCGAGCCAGCCTCTTTTCCATGCAATAAAGCGGACAAGCGGCGTCAGTACGAGGCATAAGAAAAATGAAATGGAAAATATAAAATACAGCATGTTATAGTTTCACTCCGGAGTGCTAAAATGAAATTTTAGCAAGTGCTGAAATTTCGCTGCACTCCGTTTTTATTAAGGATGACGCACTCCGGAGCCGCCTGCATGAAATTATCTCACATCCGCCGGATGGAGCCTGTTTTCGGCGCTCAGGTTTTGCACAGGCTTTTTCCTTTCTGAGCCTTTGCGCTGCGCTCCGAAATCCTGAAAAGCCAGCCGAATATTTTATTGAGAAAAGATTTTAACATGTTTTAATTGAGAATTGAGAATTGAGAAGTGCTGAGTGCTGAGTGCTGAGTCCTCAGTCCTTTATTTCTCACTTCTCAATTCTCACTTTTAAGCGTTTACCCATTCAACCCTTGTGGTTGAGGATTTTCTTTCAACCACTTCTCCGATGATAAAAGCTGTTTCATTCATGCCGCTGAGACGGGCAATGACATCTGAAACCGCATTTTCCGGCACAATCGCCACCATGCCCACGCCGTTGTTGAAGGTCCGCATCATTTCCATGTCCGATATGTTGCCTGCCTGCTGCAAAAATTTGAAAACAGGCGGAATTTCCCAGCTTCCCATATACATCCGAAGATTAGACGCAGCCGGTATGACACGGATGATGTTTTCCGACAGGCCCCCGCCGGTGATATGGGCAAGTCCGTGAATCGGAAGGTCTCTTATAAGCATTTGAATTATTTCTGAATATATTCGGGTCGGCGTGAGCAGTTCCTGACCGATGGTCTGTTTCAGTTCCGGTATGTAAGTATCTATTTTTAATTTCAGAACATCAAAGCAGATTTTGCGCACCAGCGAATAGCCGTTGCTGTGAAGCCCGCTTGAGGGAATACTGATCAGTTTATGCCCGACCCGGATTTCCGAACCGTCAATGATCTTGCTGTTGTCCACAAGCCCCACGGAAAACCCTGCCAGATCATATTCATTTTCCTGATAAAAACCCGGCATTTCAGCCGTTTCTCCGCCGATCAGCGCGCATCCGGCTTCTTTGCATCCTTCGCTGATGCCTTTGACAATATCTACGGCAATCTCCGAATTCAGACGCCCCATGGAAATATAATCCAGAAAGAAAAGCGGTTTTGCCCCCAGCACCGCAACGTCATTGACGCACATGGCAACCAGATCAATGCCCACCGTGTCATGCTTGTCCATCATAAAGGCAATTTTGAGTTTGGTCCCCACGCCGTCGGTGGAGCTGACCAGAACAGGACTCTCCATCTGTGCGGTGTTAAGGGAAAAAAGTCCGCCGAAGCCCCCGATTTCGCCCATGACTCCGGGTCTGCTGGTCTGCTTCACAATTCCCTTTATGGTGTCTATGAACCTGTTTGCTTTGTCAATATCAACGCCCGCATCTGTGTAGGTGAGAGTATCTGTCATTTCCGGTCTCCTGAAAAAAATATTCTTAAATATCCTCAAAACTGATAACGCTAAGAAATAACCTGCTTTGGAATAAAAGTCAAAACAATTTTTTTGACATAAAGGCTTTCATATTGTAATCTCTGACTGAAAATCAGAGATTGGAAATCCTGCAGAGTGCCGAAGCTTATCTTTTTTTCATACCATGATGTAGGGTGGACAGAGCGCAGGTCAGGCGACTGAAAGGCAGATGTTTCGCTGCGCTCTGTCCACCTTATACCAAATCTCTGTCAGAAATTAACAGGGATGAACAGGATGAACAGGATAATTGTTCAGAAATTCTATATATCCTGTCTATCCCTGTTAAAATTGTTTATATCTTTTCAATAGCGATTCGGTATTACACATAAAAACAATCAGAGCGCAGGTCAGGCGACTGAAAGGCAGATGTTTCGCTGCGCTCTGTCCACCT
>DZCT01000471.1 GCA_022736535.1 Desulfatirhabdium butyrativorans
AGGTTTTGATGCAGTCTTCCACAACCTGCCTGATCTGCACCCGCCGGTTGTCTGCCTCCGGAACTTCGTCCAGACCGTCAAGGATGAGGACGCCGCCTTTTTCATGTAATTCCTTATACATATACTTGACATATTTTCCCAGTTCCGCGGATTCCAGTTCTCCTGATATGAATTTCCACAAGTTTTTTGCCCCGGCTTTCTGTCCGACCTCCGGCAGTCCTTTTGCTGCAAAATCACGCAGAAGCACCCGCACAGGCAAAAGCGCGCCGTGTTCCCAAATCTGAGGCTTCTTCTTATCTTTTTTCTCATCATTTTCCTCGTCTTCCGATTCCTCGTCTTCCGAAACGGAATTGGCTGCCAGCAGACCGAGATTGATCGGGTTATCGCCGAGTCCTTCTCCGGCAAGACAGAGCGCGAGGAAATTCACGAAGGTTGTTTTGCCGCTCCCGGGCGCTCCCAGCAAAACCGCATGACGGTGCCGGTTTGCAAACTCAAGCGCGGAAATCAGACGAATCTCAGACGACTTGCTCATGTCCGAAATTTCCTGCCGATCCGCGCTGCGGGTCATCAGGGCTGTATAAACAGCGCTGAGATTCAGGCGTGAGTCTGTGTCACAGCCTGCGGCTTTCGGGTCAATGCCTTCCAAAGAAAGAAGATTCGTATCACATAGGAGGCGCGAAAGATATGCCTTTCGCATCGCCGCCGGATCCGTTTGTTCCTCATCTGATCCGAAATGCTGATGAACGGTTTCTGTGTTCCATTTATCAACGGTGATCTGAATGTTTCCAGTCTGGAAACGGTTATCGCCGATATGCACCCCGCCGCCGACGCTGGCGCCGTCTCCGACAATGACATTCTGTGAATGCTTTGCTGCTGTCTGAGTTACGCTGGCCTTATCCCTTGGAGAATCTGTATTTTTCAGAGGGGGCTCCGGTCTGTTTGCGGTTTCCGTTTCTTTTGCCTTCTGAAAAAAGCGTTTGGCAAGCCATCCGCCAAGCCATTTAAACGGGGCAAGCATTATGCTGACCACAAGCACTCCGATGCCGGAAAGGAACCATGCCCTGTTGTCGGAAATCCATTGCCATATCAAATACTTGTTTTGCCATTGCCATCCGATCAGAGCCGCCAGCACAGCGAACAAAACAATTCCGATGCCGAAAACCACCCATTTTCTGTTCATAATTCAGAACCTTCGCATAAGTATGAGTTACGTACTTGATCTCGTTCCCACGCTCCGCGTGGGAAATGCGAAAAACCGCTTCGCTTAATTTTCGCACTCCGGAGAATTTTTGAACTTTTTTATTTTGTTGAAGAAAAACCGCTGCCGCTCTCGGCAAAGCCTGCAAGTCGCAGCGGTTTCTGCCTTATTCGTCCGGGCTGATGCCCGGAACAGGATGAAAGCGTGGTCAGCACCTTAATGCACAGGGGACTTGTCCGTGAACAAGTTCCTTCAGGCAGAAGTGGTGAGCTCACAAGACGAAAACCGAGGTTGTTGTCACGATTGCCGGGTTGTTGCCAGTTGTCACGATTGGCGGACCGGCAATTCCGGGCAGTGTTGATGAAGGAACCGCCACGGTTGACCCGGTTCGAGCCTGTTCAGCTTTCATCCGAAAATCTCTCAGAAAAAATATTTCTGTCTCATCCGCAGCGTGTCCGCATGTTTGATATGTCCGATCATGCTTTGCACCGAGCGGATAAATGCGGTTTCGTCAATGTCTCCGGCCAGATATGACATCCGTTTTTTACGAAAATTTCTGCGGAAACGCAAGATATTTTCACGTTTCAGCCGGATAAGGTTGGGGAATATTCGTAACCCCAAAAAAGGAATCCCCTGCCATACGGGAGCGATAAAAGTGCCGCTGTCTTTCAGTTTCAGCCGCAGTTTCCGGTCAAGATATGAGCTGATGTCAGCGCGAAGCAGGTGCAGGTCTGCTTTGTCATCTGCCAGAATTACGAAATCATCCATATATCTCGCATAGCATTTCACCCCCAGCTCATCTTTGACATGATGGTCAAGATCGTCCAAATAAAGGTTCGCCCACCACTGGCTTGTCAGATTGCCGATGGGCAGTCCTTTCCCCGGTATCTGTTCCGGCAAGGGATGATCAATGATGGTTGCCATCAGGTTTTTCAGTTTCGGATCTCTGATTTTTTTGCCGAGAAGGTTTTTCAGAACAGCATGGTCAACGGACTCATAGAACTTTGACACATCCGCCTTCATAAAATACTGTCGCTTCCGGGAAAAGGACTGCACCCGTTTCATTGCGATATGAGCGCCTTTATTCTTTCGGCAGGCATAGGAATCGTAAATGAATGAGCGTTCAAATACAGGTTCCAGAATGTTGCAGACAGCATGATGCACAACCCTGTCCCGAAAATCCGCAGCGCAGATATGTCGCTTTTTCGGCTCATACACATAAAAACTTCTGTAAGGACGGGGCTGATAGTTACCGGAAAGCAGTTCTTCCTGAATTCCGACAATCTCAGACTCCAGCCTGAAATAAAATTCTGCTGCCTGCGGTTTGTTCTTTTTTCCCCGGAAAGCCTTCTGCGAAGCCTTCATCAGATTTTCAAAACTGCACACTTTATCAAAAAGCCTTTCCGCACAATTCATTCTGTTTTCCCTCCTCTCTCCTTAATCCAGCCTCCGACCATGTTTCCGATTTCATATAATTCCTTTGCGGCATGTTCATAACCACGGCTGCTCAGATATTGTTTGTCATGACAGAGTCGCAGAAGCACCCGCATTTTTTCAATTTCAAGATTGATGCGTTTCAGAATATTTACTTTGTCTTTGCTATAAGCGGCTTCAGTGATCTTTTCCAGAATGTCCAAAGCAAGATTATCCAGCCGTGAGGAAAACGTGAACCGCACACGCTTGGGAAACTTTTCTGTAGTGTCCAGCAGCCAGCCCAGAAACTTGTACCAGCGCACAAATATCGGCAATTCTTTATGGCTCACGACTTGCCTCCGGTTTCTTCTTTTCATCCGAATCCCACAGGGGGGTATCATTCATCTGAGGAGCGCCCTGTCCGGTTTTTGCTTTTTCAGGGGCATGAGCGGAATCCTTCTTTGTTTTGTCTTCCGGTCCCTCCTGTTTTTTCAGACTGCCGACAGCCAGAACCTCCTTGCCGTATTTTTCAAGCTTGTTTTTGCCCACTCCCTCAATTGCCGCAAGCTGATTCAGATTTTCAGGAGATTTTGAAGCAATTTCAGCAATCTGTCTGTTTGTAAAAAGAATATAGGGCGGCACACCCTCATCTTTTGCCTGTTTGTTCCGCCAGTCACGGAGAAGGTTGAAAATCGGCATACTGTTCTCGTCAAGCAGGGAACGATATTCATCCTTGCGGGCATCCCGCTGTTCTTCTTTTCCTTCGGAATATGCTATATCCGCATCGGATTTGTATCTCAGCATGATGGTCCAGTATGGCACATTGTCCTTTATGAAAAAACGCTCACATACGGAGATAATCTGTTTGCCTGCCAGAAAACCCCGCAATTCTTGGTCATCAAAGCCTTCAAGAACTTCAGAGAATTTCAGTGTGAAAATTTTGATCAGCAATATTTTTTCCGCAAAAAAAATTTCGGCTCAGATGCGCCGAAAAAACGTAAAAGGGTAAAAGTTATTTAGTCATGTAGGGTGGGCAGCTTGCTGCCCGCCGTGCAACTCTATCTACAAGGATTGTGTGTAAGCAGGGATTACATCTGAGTTCCCGAAATCCCTGCTTAAACACAATCCTTGTAGATTCACGCCCCGCCCGCTGAGGCGCAGCAGAAGGTGGGCA
>DZCT01000049.1 GCA_022736535.1 Desulfatirhabdium butyrativorans
CGGCTCCAATGTGCAGTTTGCGATTCATCCCAAAACCGGCGAGATGATTGTGGTGGAGATGAATCCGAGAGTGTCCCGCAGTTCCGCGCTGGCGTCCAAAGCCACAGGCTATCCCATTGCCAAAATTGCGGCAAAGCTTGCGGTGGGCTATACGCTGGATGAAATTCCCAATGACATCACCGGCGAGACTATGGCATCGTTTGAACCCACGCTGGATTACTGCGTGGTCAAAATTCCCCGGTGGACATTTGAAAAATTTCCCGAAACTCAGGATGTGCTGACGACTTCCATGAAGTCTGTGGGCGAAACCATGGCTATCGGCAGAACCTTCAAAGAAGCCTTTCAGAAAGGGCTGCGGTCCCTTGAAATCGGCAGATACGGGTTCGGCGCGGACGGAAAAGACGTTTCGCCTTCTGTGACCGAAATCCGTCAGAAATTGGCGATTCCCAATTCCCAGCGCGTTTTCTACCTGCGTTACGCGCTGTTAAACGGAATGTCTGTTGAAGAAATATATGAACTCACACGGATTGACCATTGGTTTCTTTATCAACTCCGGCAAATTTTGGAGTTGGAAGGGGAAATCAGGGTCGGTAGAGACGCACTGCCGTGCGTCTCTACGTTGAAAAAATCAAAGGCTTGGGGATTTTCAGATATTCAATTGGCACAGTTGACCGGTTCTACGGAAAAGGAAATTGAGCAATATCGGAAATCCGTAGGCATCCGTCCGGTTTACAAATTGGTGGATACCTGCGCGGCGGAGTTTAAGGCAGCAACGCCTTATTATTATTCCACTTATGAGACGGAGACCGAAGCCCGTGTGTCTGACCGCAAAAAAGTTATGATTCTCGGCGGGGGTCCCAACCGCATCGGGCAGGGCATTGAATTTGACTACTGCTGTGTTCACGCCTCGTTTGCACTGCGGGAACTCGGCATTGAAAGCATCATGGTCAACAGCAATCCCGAAACGGTCAGCACGGATTATGACACCTCCGACAAGCTCTATTTCGAGCCGCTCACCCGTGAAGATGTGCTACATATTGTGGAGACGGAAAAGCCTTTGGGCGTTATTGTGCAGTTCGGCGGGCAGACGCCGCTGAATCTTGCGGGACCGCTGCATGAAGCCGGCGTTCCCATTCTCGGCACGCAGCCGGAGAGCATTGACCGCGCCGAGGATCGTAAGCATTTTCAGGCAATGCTGAAAAAGCTGGGACTTGTTCAGCCGGAAAACGACACAGCCATGACGGTGGCAGAAGCCGCAGCCGTGGCGGAACGCATCGGCTATCCGGTGATTGTGCGCCCGTCTTATGTGCTGGGCGGCAGGGCGATGAAGATTGTCTGGCATCCCGAAGAACTTGAAAATTTTACAAAACTTGCGATTCTTGCTTCGCCGGAGCATCCGGTGCTGATAGACAAGTTTATGGAAGATGCGGTTGAGGTGGATGTGGATGCGATTTCGGACGGAAACATCACCGTCATCGGCGGCATCATGGAGCATATTGAAGAAGCCGGGATTCATTCCGGCGATTCCGCCTGTGTGTTGCCGCCCATTTCCCTGAGTCAGAAAATCATCTTGGAAATTATTTCCGCCACAAAGGCAATGGCTGCCGAGTTGAATGTCGTGGGGCTGATAAATGTTCAATATGCTATCAAAAATGAGCGTCTGTATGTGTTGGAAGTGAATCCCAGAGCCTCCAGAACCGTGCCGTTTGTGAGCAAAGCCAAAGGCGTTCCCTTAGCAAAACTTGCTACCAAAGTGATGCTGGGCAAAACTTTGGAAGAACTCGGTCTGACACATGAGCGCATTCCGATGGATCACATATCGGTGAAAGAAGCCGTGCTGCCTTTCAACCGCTTTCCTGATGTTGACACGCTGCTGGGTCCTGAGATGAAATCCACCGGAGAAGTCATGGGCATTGATACGGATTTCGGCTCTGCCTATGCTAAGGCGCAGCTTGGCGCGGGCCAGAAACTGCCCCTGTCCGGAACGGTTTTCATCAGCGTGATTGATCCGCATAAAGAAGCGGCTTTGCCTGTTGCCGCCGAATATTTCAAATTAGGATTCAAAATTGCCGCCACAGAAGGTACTTCTCTGTTTCTGAAAAATCACGGGATTCCGAATCAGCGGATCAACAAAGTTTCTCAGGGACGTCCCCATGCGGCGGATGCCATTAAAAACGGCGAAATTCAGTTGGTCATCAACACCGCGCTGGGGAACGAAACCAAGCGGGACGGTTATATGATCCGGCGCACCGCGTTAAAATACAACATCCCTTACGCGACCACGCTCGCGGCAGGCATGGCAATCTGCAAAGGCATTGCCGCGTTGAAAAAGAAAAAGCTTTCAGTAAAAGCGATTCAGGAATATAATAAATGAAAGGTTTGGGGTTTGAGGTCAGAGGTTCGAGGTCGGAGGAGGGAGAGACCTCTGACCCCGAACCCCGAACCTCTAACCCCCTCGGAGAGCCATGATTTATCCAGAAAAACCACGCGAGGCATGCGGCGTATTCGGTGTTCACGGGCATACCGAAGCGACAACTGTAACCTATTTCGGCTTGTATGCGCTTCAGCACAGAGGACAGGAAAGCGCGGGCATTGCTGTTGTCCGGGATAACAGCATCATCACCCACAAAGGCATGGGGCTTGTGCCGGATGTTTTTGATATGGCGCATCTCAAAGAACTGAAAGGACAGAGTGCCATCGGCCATGTGCGCTATTCCACCACCGGCAGTTCCATTCTTTTCAACGCCCAGCCCTTTGTCGTCCACCACAAACAGAAATCTTATGCGGTTGCCCACAACGGCAACATTGTCAATGCAGAGGAACTGAAAAGAGAACTTGAAGAAGCGGGATCCATTTTTCAAACCACGATGGACAGCGAAATTTTTCTGCATCTTTTAGTGAAAAATCTGAATCTCGGATTTGAACACGCGCTGGTTGAATCCGTGTCCAAACTCAAAGGCGCATTTTCTTTTGCGGTGCTGACCAGCAGAGGAGAAGTCATCGGCATCAAAGACCCCAACGGATTCAGGCCTCTTTGTCTCGGAAAGCTGAACGGAAGCTATGTGCTGGCATCCGAAACCTGCGCGCTGGATCTGGTTCAGGCTGAATTTGTCCGGGAGCTGGATCCCGGGGAAATCCTCATCATCAGCGACGAGGGACTCAGAAGTCTGAAAATACCGGCTGCCGCGAATCCCTCTTTCTGCATATTTGAATTTATTTATTTTGCAAGACCCGACAGCACCATATTCGGAAAAAATGTTTATCAGACCCGGAAAGCCCACGGCATAAGTCTTGCAAAAGAATCGCCGGTGGATGCGGATTTGGTCATGCCTTTTCCCGATTCGGGAACTTACGCCGCCATCGGTTATTCCGAAGAATCCGGCATTCCCTTTGAAATCGGCATGATCCGCAATCATTATGTGGGCAGAACTTTCATTCAGCCCACACAGAGTATGCGGGATTTCAGCGTGCGGGTGAAGCTGAATCCCGTCAAAGAGCTGCTCAAGGGTAAAGAAATTATCATCATTGAAGATTCAATTATCAGAGGCACAACCGCCAAAACAAGAGTCAAGGCATTGCGGGAACTGGGAGTCAAGCGGGTACACCTGCGGGTAAGCGGTCCCCCGCATCGTTATCCCTGTCATTACGGCATTGATTTTTCCACAAAAGGCGAACTGATCGCCTCAAGCAAATCTGTGGAAGAACTGACCCGTTTTCTGGGATTGGACAGCCTGTATTATCTGAGTCTGGACGGTCTTCTGAAATCAACCGGCATCAAAGACCCGGAACATCATTTCTGCAAAGCCTGTTTTGACGGACATTATCCGGTGGAATTTGATGAATGTCTGTCTAAAGACTGCCTTGAAAGACGATAAGAAACAGGTGACAGGGAGCAGGGGGCAGGGGGCAGGTCGCAAGTTACAAGGGACAACCTGTTACCTGTTACCTGCCTTCGTGTCCCCAAACGGGAGTAAAAAATGACAGAATCCCAGTATCTGAAAGACAATGTTCTGAGTATGCAGGAATTTATGACAATTCCGCCTTTGCAGAAATTTGAGACCGAAAGTCTCAAGCATCTGCTGAAATTAAGCCGGATCAGGGAATACGAACAGGGGGAGGCAATCATCAGAGAAGGCGGCACAGACTCCCTGATTTATTTTCTTTTATCCGGAAAAGTGAAAGTGGAAAAAGAAGGCATCCATATCGGAATTATTGACAGTGTGGGGGAAATATTCGGCGAAATGCGTATTCTGGACGGTCTGTCCCGCTCGGCTTCTGTATATGCCGAAGGCAGAACCGTGTGTCTGGTGATTGACACCTCGGCTGCCACCCAAACGCTGAGTTCTGATGAAAGGGCTGATATTTTATTATTATTATACAGAATATTCACAGAATACATTGCGGTCCGTCTGCGGCTGGCTTATGACGAACTCATTCATGCCGGAAAAGAGATTGAAAATCTGAAACATGAAGCAGGGGGCAGGTGACTTTTATTTCTCGCATCTGTTCTCAGCCTCGGCGCAAAGAGCGCTAAGATTTCCACAATGTCATTTCGAGCATTTCCACAATGTCATTTCGAGCGGAGCGAGAAATCTTTTCTTTCAACAGAAAGATTTCTCCTCGCTTCGCTCGTCGAAATGACATTACTTCGCGCTCTCTGCGCCGAGGCTGAGAATAGATGCGAGAAACCTTTTATTATTTCTCGCAAAGGACGCAAAGAGCGCTAAGATTTCCACAATGTCATTTCGAGCGGAGCGATTCCTGTCATTTCGAGCGGAGCGAGAAATCTTTTCTTTCAACAAGAAAGATTTCTCCTCGCTTCGCTCGTCGAAATGACATTACTTCGCTCGTCGGAATGACATTACTTTGCGCTCTCTGCGCCGAGGCTGAGAACAGATGCGAGAAACCTTTTATTATTTCTCGCAAAGGGCGCAGAGAGCGCAAAGCAGAGACGCAAAATCTTGCGTCTCTGCAACGCTCGGAATGACACCTCAGCATGGCCCGGTTCTGCCCCGCTGCCCGAATTTTGCACTTTAATAAACAGGAGGAATAATATGATAAAAAAATTAAGCTTTTTTTGTTTTGTCGTGGTGATGCTTGTGCTGGCAGTCCCGCTTTTTCTTTATCCGCCTTCCTATACTGCGGACGGGGAAACTTTTTTCAACTTAAGATGCGGCCTATGCCACAAAAGCAAAGGCGGCGAAGCGCCGGCTTTCGCGCCGGTCAAATATGCTTCAAGCCAATGGGAACGATTTTTTTCCAAAAACAAGCATCAGCGAAAAAAAGACATCAGCGCGGAAGTCAGCCCGGAAGAAATCGAACTGATAAAGCAGTATCTGATGAAACATGCGGCAGATTCCGACCGCCCCATTGCCGCAGGCTTGAAATAAAAATAAGGAGGAAGCTGTTATGATGAAAAAATATATTGTTTTCACATTGCTGATACTGGCTTTCACCGCTGTGACTCTCACCGTATCGGCTGAAGAAATCTCCATAGACAAAGAAGTGCTGGAAAAACTCTTGCAGGGTCAGGAAAATTTGGAGAAAGTCTTAAAGCGTCAGGAATCTCTTGAAGACAGAATCAGAGAACTGGAAAAACAGGTGCAGGAAAAGACATCTGCGGTTCCGGCAGAGACTTCAGCTCAGAAGGAAATTGAAAATGTGAAAGACGAAGTTGAAGAATTGTCCGAGCGATTGGATAAAACCGAACTCAAAACCATTCTCGATAAAATTGAGATCGGCGGCGAATTTCGCACCCGATTAGATTCCTTTCATTTCAGGAACGTGGCTTACGGAGATCAGGAAAAAAAGATAGATATGGATGAATTCTGGTGGAACCGCCTGCGCCTGAATCTCCGCTCGCAGATTACCGATAACATTATCTTTCAGGGCAGATTAGAATACATCAAATCATGGGGCGACAGCAGTATCGGCGAAATCGGAGATATGGGATACGGAGAACATCAGCATAACATCAATGCCTTCGGATTTTATAATACCGGCAGCAACGCCAGGGTGGAACGAGCCTATATTGATTATTTTGTACCGGATACGCCTTTTTCCCTTACTTTCGGCAGACTGCCCACAGCCAACGGACCGCCGGTGGAACTCAGAAACAATTCCACCCGGAAAGCCACCTGGCCCACCATGGCGGTGAATGAGAATTTTGACGGTGTTCTTGCGAATCTCTCGCTCGACGCATGGACCCGCCTGAAAAACTGTTTCCTGAGATTCGGCTATCTGACCATCGAACAGTTTCATGACGCAGATGACGCAGCGAAACGAAATTCAATGCGGATCGGCGTTGTGAATTTAGAAACCGAAGTGCCGGGCATCAGAAATTCCCTTTTTTATATAGGCTATACACGGATGAACAGTATGCTTTCCTTACATGTCGGGCCTTCTTATCCCGAAGATGCGGCGGATGTGGATGAATACAATATTTACCTTCAACTGAACAATATCGGAAATACCGGTCTGGACTGGTTCGGGGCTTTTTCTTACAATCATATTGATGTGCGGACCCGGGGAACGGTTCTCAATGCCGATCCGCTCTATGAAGTGGGGCTTTTCTGCGACAGTATGCACGGCGATATGGGGGAAAACAGAGACGGTTATGCGTTTTATACCGGTTTGCGATATAAACTGCCTTTTGAAAAGCTGAAAAATCCGAGCATCGGTCTTGAATACAATTACGGATCAAAATTCTGGGCACCGCTGTCAAAAACGCAGAATCGTGAAGATATTGCCAACAAAATTGCCCTGCGCGGCAAGGCATTGGAATTTTATTATCTTCAGCCGATTTACGAAGGGCGGATGTTTTGCAGAGCCGGCGCCGTTTACTTTGACTATGACTATTATATTCCTTATGTTTACTACGGTTCTCCGCTTGAAAGCGACATGACAATGTTCAGCACTTATTTTATGGTGGATGTGAGGTTTTAACCGACTGGCTCCGTTACGAAACCCGATAACCCTCTCCCCTTTGGGGAGAGGGCAGGGTGAGGGGAAAAATTCTATGCCTTTGAAAATAAGCTTGAGAAAAAAGAGTATTATCGGATATTTAATTGTTGTTCTTCTCATCGTTCTTGTCGGCGGAATCTGTATTTCCAAGTCAGGCGAGCTGGAGAAAAAAGTAAGTTATTTGGCAAATGACGTATCTGCCAAGGTCAGGCTGACCAATGAATTTGAAGCCGCAATGCTGTCCATGCGAATATCAGTGGAAAAATTTATTTACCTGAATAAAGAGGAAGATAACATTGCCGCCGAGGAAGATATCAGCACTGCCATGAAGATTCTGAAAGAGGCGGAAAAAAAACTTTCCGCGCCTGCCGAAAGAGAAATATTGAAACAAATAAATGAAATTACAGATGATTACATCACAAAATACCGGAATGTGGTCATCAGATACAGGGCAAGAAACGAGAGTACGGTTTCCCTTGACAATCTGGGGCAGAGCATACAGGACTCGCTGGATCAGCAGGCGGATATGGCGCCGGTTCTCAGAGATATGACGGCTGTCCGCATCGAAACGGGCAAATATATGAAAGCTTATGATCCCCGGCATTTTGAAAATGCAAATAAAATTTTGGAAAATATGCTGATAAAAACCAAAGAGATAAACACGGCAGAGGACATTTCTTTTTCCATAGAAGATTATAAAGATGATTTTGAAGGCATTGTTTCTGTCACCAAAAAAATGGAGGAAGAAGTGAAAAAAACCCTCCTTCCCCTTGCCCCGAAAATAACACTCATGACAAAAGAAATTTCTGCCTGCGGATGGAATGAAATGTTCCGGGCGCGCAATGAAGTGGGGCTGAAAGTTTCCTCAACCAGAAAATTGGTGACGGGGATTATCATTTTTTCGATCATTCTCGCCGTTGCGGTGGGATTATTTTCGGCAGAACGGATCATCAAACCCGTTTCAATGGTGATAAAAGGAATTACCCGAATTGCGGAGGGAGACCTCACCACACGGTTTGAGATTAAAACCGGGGACGAAATCGCGGATCTGGTCAAATCCGTCAATGCAATGGTGCTGAAGCTTGAGTCTTTAGTCGCCGAATCAATTGAAATTTCAAAAGGACTGGCTGAATCTGCCTCCGACAATGCCGCTTCTGTGCAGGAAACATCCGCTTCATTGGAAGAACTGTCTTCAATGACCCGGCAGAATGCAGATAACGCAAGCCGGGCGGATATTATCATGGCGGATGCCAACCGGGTGGTTGTCAATGCCAACACTTCCATGACGGAACTGACCGCGTCCATGCAGGAAATCACCCATGCCAGCAAAGAAACTTCCGAAGTTATCAAAACCATCAACGAAATTGCGTTTCAGACCAATCTGCTGGCGCTGAATGCGGCTGTGGAAGCGGCGCGGGCGGGGCAGGCAGGGCGGGGATTTGCCGTTGTCGCCGAAGAAGTCCGGAATCTTGCATTGCAGACCGCCAAGGCCGCCGGAAATACCGCCTCTCTTCTTCAAAGCACCATTGAGAAAGTCAGCGCGGGCGCAGAATTGGTCGCCATGGCAAATGAGGCTTTTTCCGAAGTCGCCGCCACTTTTGCCAGAATCAGCGCTCTGGTGGCTGAAATTTCTTCCGCGTCTGCGGAACAGGCTTTAGGCATCGAATATATCAACAAAGCCGCCGTCGAAATAGACAGAATAAGCCAGCAGAATGCCAGCAGATCCGAAGAACTCAGACGAATTATGAGTGTCTTCAGAACCGGCGACGCGCCTGAAACATCCGCTGAAAATCTTCAGTCTGAAGCGATAATGCTTGACAAAAGGCAAAGTTGAATCTAAATAGAGTGACTCATTTGCAGTTTAACCGTTTGAAAAAAATATTTATTATTTTTTTGAAAGCCGGTTGCCCTTTCAAAAAAATGTTTCTGACCGGAATATTGAATTTAACTGTTTGATTTATTTTAAATAAAATAAAAAAACAACCTTAAAGAAGGAGGCAGTTCATGAACAAAGGAGATTTGATTAACGAGGTCGGCAAAGTTTTAAAAACCAAAAAAGATGCACAGTCAGCAGTGGAATGTGTTTTTTCCGCTATTACCGAAGCATTGAAAAATGAAGATACGGTGACGCTGATCGGATTCGGGACATTCAAAGTGGTGAAAAGAGAAGCCCGGAAAGGAAGAAATCCCCAGACCGGCGTGGAAATGGAAATCGAAGCCAAAAAAGTTCCCAAATTTATCGCGGGAAAAACACTGAAAGATGCTGTAAAATAGGTATGTGATGAGCGATATGACGCTCTGTGCGGAAACAATTCAGCAGGCGGCTGTCCATGCCCGAACAGCGATCCGCAATACGGTTATTCGGACGCCGCTTGTCCATTCACCGACGTTCAGCCGCATGTTCGGCGGAGAGATTTATCTTAAATTAGAAAATCTTCAGAAAACGGGATCCTTTAAAATTCGGGGCGCGGCGAATAAGCTGTTCAGGATTCGGGAACAGATCGGCCCCGGGGGGGTGGTTGCAGCGTCTGCGGGAAATCATGCTCAGGGGGTTGCTCTTGCAGCAAGAAATGCGGGCATTGCATCCACCATCGTCATGCCGGAATGGGCATCCATCAGCAAACAGGAAGCCACGCGAGGCTACGGAGGCAGTCTTGTCGTTTTCGGCAGAACTGTGGAAGAAAGCCTTCTGAAAGCAGCGGAACTGTCAGCGGAAGGCAGAATCTTCATTCATCCTTTTGATGATGCGGACATCATTGCCGGGCAGGGAACTGTTGCGCTGGAGATGTTTGAAGACTTAAAGGATATTGACATGATTCTGGCGCCGGTGGGGGGCGGCGGGCTGATTTCCGGTATTGCCGCGGTTGCAAAAGCGATACGGCCCGGGGTGAAGGTTATCGGCGTTCAGGCTGCGGTATGTCCCTCGGCTGTTGAATCCCTCCGAAACGGACGCCCCACGAAATTGGCGGAGGCCCCGGTATCGGTGGCGGACGGCATCAGCGTCAAGCAGCCGGGGAATCTCACCTTTGAGCTGATTCGGAAATATACGGATGACATCGTTCTTGCAGGCGAGGATGATATTGCTGCGGCGATGCTCATGCTGCTGGAACGGAAAAAGATTCTTGCCGAAGGCGCGGGGGCAGTGCCGCTGGCAGCCTTGCTGAACGGCTCAGTCCGTGCGGTTCCGGGGAGCAAAACTGTTCTGGTCATCAGCGGCGGGAATTTGGACAGCCCCCTGCTCGGCAGGATTCTCAGCAAGGGAATGGTGAAAAACGGGCGGATCATGCGGTTTCAGGTTTATCTGAAAGACATTCCCGGGTCTTTGTCGCAGTTGCTGAACCGGATAGCGGAACTGAAAGCCAATGTGCTTCATATTTATCATGACCGCAATGTGAAAGGCATTCCCATCAATATTTCCTGCGTGGAGCTGGAACTGGAAACCCGGAGTTACGATCATATTGATGAAATTCAGCAGGAATTGCAGACCGCGGGCTATCTTCCGTCGAGGTGAGAGGTCAGAGGTTCGAGACTATCCCTCGAACCCCGAACCCCTGATTCATATTCCCAGGGTTCCGAGCCGGTTCCGCCACCGCGTGATGGCTCTTCTGAACCAGACCAGCCCCAGTCGGGTATCTTTGCCGTGAATCCTTGCTCTGCCCCGCTGCCCCGGCGTCACCGGAACATCTTTGTCCAACCACTCCGCTTCTACCAGAATCGAAGGAAAAGGTGTTTTTTCTTCTTCCGAAAGATTCACATCAAAACCGATCCGTTTGATTTTTGCTGAAAACATCTCCAGCGGATTGATGTCCATACGGGCATAGACCGGGTCCCCTTCCTGAAATATCCCCGCGTCGGCAACCGGCACTTCCAGACGAAGCTTGGTGCGCTTGGGATCCGCCACGCGCAGCACCAATTGCCCCGTCTGCAAGGGCGCGCCGATCAATGCTTCCGGATCATCTAAAACCACAACGCCGTCCGCGCCGGATCTGACTTCAGACCGCTCCAACTGACTCTCCAAAAAAACGACTTCCGCCTGTGCGCGCTCCACTTCCAATTTCTGTACCGGGATTCTGGCTCTCGCGTCGTGATCGTCATAGCCCGCGCCTTCCAGCCGAGCCAGTTCCGTGCGGGCAACTGCCACACCGCGCCTTGCTTCTTCCAACTGCTTTTCCAGCACGCGGGTGTCATATCGGAAAAGAATATCTCCTTTTCTGACATATTCTCCCGGCTCCACTTCCAATTCTTCCATGATGCCGTCAAAAGGCGCAAACATATAATAAGGCCGATCCGGCACCACCTGAACCGGCGCGGCGATACGCGCCTTCACCGGAATCAGGCAGATGAGCAGCAGAAACAGGGGGAAAGACAAAAGTTTCTTCCACCATTTTTTCTTTTTGGATTCCGAATCTTCCCGTTTTTTACGGGGATTGCTCAGGGCATGTCCGAAAAAGACCGATGAATGGGACAGCAGCTTGATTTCTTCCTGTCCCCAGGGGCGGTTGTTCCAGCGCTCCAGCCACAAGGCAAAATCCCCGTCCTGACCTTTTGTCATGGGCAGCGGAATCCACAGAATATTCGTGCCGCCCACAGCTTCAAGCAGTTTTCGGGCATTGGGCGCGGCAATATCGGAGGGCAGGCTGTCCTTTGTAATGACTTGCGGTTCCAGTTCCTTCCCGAAAACTTTCCTGATTTCATGCACGGCTTCGGCATAGGGATGATCCTGAGCCGATGCAACATGCAACTCACCTGAAACACAAAAAATTCTTTTCTTCTGTTTCAACGGCACAATCATTGCCCGGTCTGTTTTGATCAGCGTGTGCATCCGGTTGACAATGATCGCGCCTGCTTTTTCAGGAGATTCCGCCTCCAGCGCGGCGACAGACAACTGAATCAGCCGGGCAAGAATCGTATTGGCTGCCTGCGCCTGAACGCCGCCCGGCTTTTGCGGTAAGGCAGGCTTAGTCTGAATCGCTTCCAAGTTTCAACACTCCCTTCATTCCGGGCAGCAGACGGGCTTTTTTCAATTCGCCGGCGTCAACTGTCCAATAAACCTTGACGGTATTGCTTCGCACATCCACCTGAGGAGAAAGCACTCTGAACTTTGCCTTTATTTCCTGCTTCAAATCCTGAAAAAAAAGGATATCCACTCTCCCCCGCTTGAAACCCGTTGCGATTTCGGAAGGAATATCAGCCGTTATCCTCAGATTATGGGGGTCATACAGTTCCACGATATTTTTCCCGGGCGTCACCCATTCATGAGACTGCGAGTGACGCATGACCACCAGTCCCGAAAAGGGCGCCCGGATTTTCGAGCGGTCAATCTCTGTCTGAATCATTTTGATTTCTTTATCATTCACGACCGCTTCCATTTTGGCTTTGGCAAGTTCCTCGTCTGTCACCAAACCTTTTTCGTTCAGTTTGTTCAGATTTTCCACCTGAACATCTTTATATTCCTTGTTTGCCTCCCGCTGCTGACGTTTCAGTATCAGGTCATCGTGAAAAACCACTCCCAGAACATCGCCTTTTTTCACAGCGTCTCCTGTGTCCGCTTTAAGGTTGGAAAGAACGCCGGCGCGTTCTGCGGAAATCACCGCTCGGACTTCTGCCTCCACAACGACCGGAAACTGGTCTGCATAAGCCTCTGTTCCGATAAACGTCGCTGTCTGAAACAACCACAAAAACATAACAACATATTTGTATTTCATAGATAACTCTTTTTTCTCGTATTCTCGTTCCCACGCTCCGCGTGGGAATGCAGCCGGGACGCTGTGCGTCCTGCCGAAATGTAAAACTCTTTTTTCCCGTATTCTCGTTCCCACGCTCCGCGTGGGAATGCAGCCGGGACGCTCCGCGTCCGTTCCGGAGTGCTAAAATGAAATTTTAGCATATTCTCGTTCCCACGCTCCGCGTGGGAATGCAGCCGGGACGCTCCGCGTCCGTTCCGGAGTGCTAAAATGAAATTTTAGCATATGTGCTGACCCATTTTATAAAATTCGGTCGCTTCGCTCATTTCAGCACTCCGGAGAGACGTTCCCACGCAGAGCGTGGGAACGAGAATATGCTATGATCTAATGTAGCACTTTCGGAGACGGCTGAACGGTCTCGACTGTCATCTGTTGGACCGACGACAGATTGAGTTCCCATTCCGCCCGCATCACATTTTCCGCCAGCAGTTTGCAGAAAGGATGCAGAAAAGCATTGTTCACCATAAATTCTATGCCTTTTCCGGCGGCATTGTGCAGGCAGAGAATATCGCCCTGGGGTCCCTGTTTTACACGGATGCCGAAGAGCAGAACAATGTCTTCTCCCAAAGGATAAGTCGTTACTTCCTCCGAATATTTCTGTGTAAAATTTGTCCGGGATACGACTTTTTCACGCTCAAATTCCAGCACCGCCTGCGCCACATGCGATTTTTCCGGCTCCCGTCTTCGGAGATCATTGGACATCAACTGCTGCAACACGGGCCACAGCACTTTCACAAAGCGCCGGGTAAGATAAAACCTGAATTCCTCTTTGTTGAAGGTATTTAACCTGAAAATAATCCTGTCTTCTTCAGGGCTGAATTGCAGATTGAACTGATGAATATTCATCGGACTGACCTCGCTTTAGGCTTTTTTTGCCACGAATGAACACGAATGGTTCACAAATAAGAACTCACGAATTTTTTTAATATTCTTAGGAGTTACGCAGTTGAATTTTTTCATCCCGCGGTCTCGTTCCCACGCTCCGCGTGGGAATGCAGCCCGGACGCTCCGCGTCCGCCCCGGAACGAAAAGCAGCCCGGGACGTTCCCACGCGGAGCGTGGGAACGAGATCAACTGCGTAACTCCTAATTCTTTCGTGGTTTTTCGTGAACAATTCGTGCCATTCGTGGCTGAAAATAAAAACCACATTCTACTTCTGAAACAATCCTATTTTCTTCTGTTTTGCCATCAGACGCCAGAACTCACGGGAAACCCGTCCCATCAGGCTGATCGTCTCCCCTTTTATCCGAACAAAACACGGAGTTCCGTATCGAAGATAAGCAGGCGGCTTTGAGATGTCAAAAAAAATAGGAAACTGCGGATCACGCGGTTTCAGCGAACCTTTTCTGGAAGGCTTGGATTCCAAAGACGTTACAATAGACCCGCCCGCAAAATCAAACAAGGCATTGTTCGGAAACTCCGTCACCGGAAAATCAAGCATTTCCCGAAATTTTCCTGTGATGAAACCCGCTTCCAAATCCGGAACCACCACATTCAGGCTTGCAATGGAATTTTCATTTCCCCTCAGACTGCGATATATTTTTTCCGGAACATAAGCCCGCACTTCGGGAAACTGCTCATCCGCCACCGTCAGTATATGGCATTTCTTAAAAATATATGAACCTTTGCTCAAGGTCTGATTCACATCCGCCACCTTGCCGGAAACCGGAGAAGGAATTTCCAATTGCGACAATCCCTGACGCAGCTTGTCACTTGCTGCACTCAGACGCTCCCGTTCAGCGAGGAGCCATGTGCGGTATCCCCCCTGCGCGCCGGCTGCCGGCATGTTCTTGATGGATTCCTCCACCTGCAGCAGCGCATACTGTGAGCGTTTTAAATCCTGCTCCAGACTTTCATCCCGGATTTTTATCAGAATGTCTCCTTTTTTAACCGGCGTGCCGATGTCGGGAATTTCTGTAACAATCTTTCCGGGACCCGTTGCCTCGATTCGGGCAATATCTTTAAACAGAAAAAATGCCGGAATCATTTCAGATGTCTGCACCGGTACAAACAGATAGGCGATCATCAGCACCAGCATCAGCACTCGGACCGTCAGCTTTGATGTTGATCCCCAGTATTTTCGGCTTGTCAGCAGAAATGTGATTTCTTTGACCAAGGGGCTCGCCACAAAAACCAGAAAGAGAATAATCATACCCCAGATGGCAATAAACTCGTCTATGTTTTCATAGACCATCACCTGAATGCCGAAGATGATAACGAGAAAATACAGGCTGCATCCCAGACCGAAAATCGCCATGATATGTTCTCTGGGATGTTCTTCGGGCTTGGGACCTTTCCAGTCCACCAGCACCTTGCGGAGATAATACTTATACATCATCATGGCGCGGGAGCGCAGATTGCTCATCCCGAAATAATCCATGAGCACATAGTATCCGTCAAAACGCATGAAAGGACTGACGTTTACCAGAAAAGTGGAAAGAATCGCCGCTCCGGAGGTATAAAACATGATGCTGCGCAAAATCCCGTCGGGCAGAACAGACCAGAAAAACAGCGCGAGAATGCCGATATAAAACTCTACCAGAACGCCTGCCGCGCCGATCATCACTCTTCCTTTTCGGGAAGGCAGTTTCCACGCATCAGAAACATCGGTGTATAACATCGGCGCGAAAAACATCATATAAATGCCCATGCGCCGGACATAGATGCCGTAATGCTTTGCGGCAAACGCATGACCGAATTCATGCACGACTTTCACGACTCCCAGACAGAGCATAAAAATGACAATGCCTTTGAAGGTGAAAAGATAACTTGCCGTATTCAGATAAAGTTCAAACTGCTGAATCATGAAGATCAGCCCCACAATGCCCAGCACACCGTAGAGATACAGAAAAGGCTTGGACCACAGGGGGCTGACCCAGGGATAGGCGGCGGTGAGAAAGGCATCGGGCCTGAGAATGGGGATTCTGAAAAAATAGATATTTCCCAGAGAAAATTTGGGGTCTTCCGGTTCTCCTTTCTGTTTTTTTTCTCCTTTTTTCGGCTGGGGGCGGCCCGTGCCTCTCACTTCAAGATACATCCAGATAAGCTTGAGAAGTTTCAGGATTGCCCCGAAAAACCCCCGTATAAATCCTTCTTTCTTTTCCTCAGCTTCTGTTTCAGGCTCAGGTTCAGGCTCAGGCTCGGCATCCAAATCTGTATCTGCGGGAAGAATTGCCAACTGTTCCTGTTGGAGCATGTTGACAAAACTGAGAACATCTTTGGTGGAAGGGCGAAGCGAAGTGGTCTTGATGAGCTTTTCCACCGCGCTTTTCAAATCCTTTTCCGAGGCAAGACAGAGGAAAAGCTTTGCTTCGGCATCTCCGAGTTCAAAATGCTCGCCCCGGATCGGGTCTTCCAGAACGTAAGTTTCTTTTCCGGATTCATCCGGCGCGCCCTTGTGAAGCACAAGATCGGGGCGAAGCCCCAGCCAGGGAATCTTCAGCCCTTTTTCAAAAGCGTCCTCCATTTTGTCGGCTTTTGAGACTTGGGACGCGTCCGCTTTTTTAGGTTGTATCTGGCCTAACTGCATGTCTTCTCCCTGTTAATCGCTGTTATTTTTTTGCCACGAATGGACACGAATGGTTCACAAATAAAAAACACGAATTTTTTTATAAAATACGAATTAAAGCCAAATGCCACGAATATCTTTCTTGTACATTCGTGTTTTTTTGTAAAAAATTTGTGAACAATTTTAAAAAATAAATTCGTGTGTTACATTCGTGCAACATTCGTGCAATTCGTGCAATTCGTGGCAAAAATTTAATACCCTCTTTCCGTCTGCATCTGCACCAACCGTTCCGCCTGTCCCAGCGACACCAAATGCGAGTAAATCAGCGAGAGCGCGCCGCGGTCCCGTAATTTGATGAACTCCGCATCCGGCAACTGGTTCAGTTTCTTTTCATTTACCGCATGAATCCCTTCAACCTTCACCTGCACCCCTTCGGCATTTGTGATCTGCATTTTCAAGGGTTCTAACAAATCAAGCCGGGACAGTTCCTTGCAAAAGAGATTGGTCAGTTCGCTGAAACGCTGCAACTCAATCAGATAATTCTTTACATTCTCAAGGATGGGCCCCGGATTCCCTTTTTCATCAAAGAGCGGCTCTCCTTCGGTTTCGGATAAAAATTCGCTGTCTTCTTCAACGCAAAGCATCAGTTCATTTGTGTTTTCATTCAGACCCAGCAAAAAAGGATGACGCCGGATAATTGAGGGAATATAATGGGATACCCATCGTCCCTTGTCGTCCACAAAGAGATTCTGTCCTTTTTTGATGCCCAGCAAGGCAAAGACTTTAAGATCGTCATTGTCTTTGACAAAAACAATGGGATGGGCGGAAGATGCTTTGCTGAATTCGTTGGTAACCAGAGAAACAATATAAAAATTAGCGGCAAATTTGAAAGAATTTACAGGTTTGATCTTTTTATTTCCGTGCCGCTGTTTGGTAATCGGCGCTGTTTTTTCAAGCATGAATGAATACTCCTTTGTATGATGTCTGAAACGGTAGGTGGACAGAGCGCATCAAATGTCTCGCCTTTCAACTGCCCGGGCTGCGCTCTGTCCACCCTACAATCTGCCCCAGAGAGAGGGCAGCCACAGGGCGTTGCCCCTACCAAAAGAAATTCCCCCTGCGGAGCATGTCGCACAGGGGGAA
>DZCT01000050.1:0-4797 GCA_022736535.1 Desulfatirhabdium butyrativorans
GAAGCGATGATCCGCAACTACCCGGAACAGTGGTTCTGGGTGCATCAGCGATGGAAGACAAAGCCCTATCAGGTTTGGAGAAGTGAGAAATGAAGACATCTGTTATTATAACGACTTATAATCGGCATCAGATGCTGAGAAAAGGTCTGAGTGCTGAAAACGGAAGAAAGCAGAGACCGGAGTTATGTATAGCATAGCAATTGTAAAAAGTTCATATTCACCTTACGGCGGAGTGGAAAAAGTAACGCTTGATATTATCAGAGAATTACTTAATATGGAGGTAAAAGTCACTTTGTTGACGCTTCCGGGGCAGCAATGGCCTCTTGTTCATCCAAATCTTCAGGTTGTTAGTGTTGGCATTAGAAGAGGAAACCGTCTGTGGCAGGCATGGATATTTAATTATTTTGTGAATAAATATCTCTCAACACATTCCTTTGATTGTATTTTTGCACTGGAAAGAATTTCCCGGTTTACCCATTTCCATGCAGGAGGCGGCACCCATAAAACTTTTTTGAAAATAAAAAATAAAAACAGCGGGATGATAGAGGCTATATTCAGAAAAATGAGTCTGTTTCACGCCTATACTCTTTACCTTGAAAAAAAAGGCTTTTCCAATCCCGGATTAAAAAAAATCCAGTGTTGTTCAAAAATGGTTCTGAATGATATTCAGACGGATTACAGCTTGAATGCAGACAAGCTTCAGGTTGTCTATAACGGCATAGAATGGCAGGAAATCGGTGAAACTTTTCAGAAGCGTTTTCTTATAGCCGATGAAATCCGTAAAAAGCATCAGATTAATCCGGAGTGGAAGTGTCTGCTGTTTTTAGGAAGCGGTTTCTCAAGAAAGGGCTTGAGTATTGCCATTGAAGGGCTTGCAACTTTACCGGAGGAATATCATTTGCTGATTATAGGTAAAGATGCTTATCATGCTTACTTTCGTCAGGCTTTGAAGGCTGGTATTGTTCACAGAATTCATTTTTTAGGACCCCGGGAAAAAGGATGGAAATATGCGTCTGTCTCCAAGGCGCTGGTATTGCCTTCCCATTATGAACCTTTCGGACTGGCGCCGGCAGAAGCCCATGCTATGGGAATTCCAGTTTTAGTCAGCGATAAAACCGGCTATGCTGAATGGATTCTGACAGGAAAAAACGGCGTTATTTTACAATGTCCTATGACAAGAGATAGTATAACTAAATCTTTTTCCGAACTGGTTCGGATCATCGAGCATCCGGAAATGTCTTCAGATGAAATTAGAAATTATATCAAAGAATTAGATGACAAAATCATATATAGAAAACTTATCCGTGATTTTCTGATGTTATAACATGCTTACTATTTTAACTAAAAAATACAATTGCAACTATCTAATATCAAATCCGATTCTTTATGTATTTGTATTGGGGTTTATCATCCGTCTCTATGCCTGTCAATATACTTTTATTATCAATTCAGACGGCGCATTATACATTCATCAGGCAAAAGCTATTTATTACGGGCAATGGGAAAATCTTATATCCTGCGGTGTAACCTACTTGTCTAATTATCCTTTTTTTATTATAGGAGCCTATACATTTTTTCATGAGTGGATTATGGCTGCAAAAGCTGTTTCATTCTTTTTCGGTTTTGCTGTTCTGTTTCCGCTTTATCTATTGTTAAAGCTTTTTTTTGATAACAAAATCAGCTTACTGATAACATTAATGTTTGCACTGACGCCTGTGCTGGTCAGTATCAGTGCTGATGCTCTCAGAGAATCGGTGTATTGTTTTTTTTTAATACTCGGTTTATATCTTTTCGCAAATCAGATGGACAAAACAAAGCCTCTTTTTCTTTTGATGAGCAATCTGTCTTTTATAATGGCAACTTGGGCAAGAATAGAGGCTTCTTTGGTCATTATCGTTTCCTGTTTTTATATTTTGCTCACAACTCAGGAAAAAAAAATTGAGAAATTTATAATTTTTATTACGCCCATCATAATAATATTTATATTTTCCATGTCCGGTATTATTCTTTTTAAGGATATATCTATAAATAATTTGCATCGAATGGATGAAATAACAGCCAAATTTTCAGCCCCTGTTGCTCAATATCAGGAGGTTCGGCATAGATTGCAAGAATTGGAAGATGATTATCCTGACGAAGTAATGAAGAATTTTTTTTCCAAAGCAAGAAACTGTGTATGGCTGATTGCTTTGGGAACATTGGTAAATAAATATCTGGAATCTTTTTTTTATCCGCTTTCTCTGATTGTTATCATCGGTTTTATCGGCGTACAGGAAAAAATCAAAGCTGATTCTCGGATATTATATTTTCTTATTCTTGTTCTTTCAGGTCTCATTCTTTTGTATGTCCATATATTGCATGTTTGGATCAGTGAATATCGTTTTTTTTCGATTATAATATTTCCATGTTCAATTTTTGCCGGATTTGGATTGCAGAAGATAGTTTATTATCTACAATATAAACAGGGCTTAACGAATTACAGTTCAATTTTAATTTGCTGTATTTTTATTTTGATTTTTGCTCTTCCCAAAGATTTAAAATTCAAAGAAACAGATAAATTAGTTTTTAAAGAGATCGGCGAATTTATTTCTCGAAGAGAAGGAAATGAAAGTGAAAATATCATTGCCACTTCCCGGCATAGTCAGCGATGGATTTCTTTCTATTCTAACCTGAACCACAAAGGTTCTCCTTGTCCGGAACTCTTTGAAAACTGCTGGGAACTATGGGCAAACGACTATGAACATTTCATTCAGCAAATGAAACAGCAAGGCATCACATATTTTCTATGGGATCAAAAACACTGGCCATCAGAAAAATTTGACATAAAAGAGATAGAAAAGAATAGGGACTTTATACAACTGGGGAGATGGTATCATCAAAATACAGGAACAATAATCCTTTTTGAAAGAATATTATTATGAAAGATATTTCTGTAGTTATTGTTAATTATAATGTAAAAGATTTTCTTTCCAAATGTCTCAACTCCATTGCTGTTCAATCAGGAATTGAATTTGAAATTATTGTAGTGGACAATGCCTCTCAAGACAATACTGGAGATATGATGGACAGTGAGTTTCCTTATGTGAAATTTATTCAGAATGGAGAGAACATGGGCTTCGGAAGGGCAAACAATCAGGCTCTCAGGCTATGTGACAGCAGATATTTATATTTTCTGAATCCTGATACGATAGTCAGACCGAATGCTTTCAGATCCATAATAAAATTTATGGATTCTCACCCTGAAATAGGTCTTGCAGGAACCCGCCTTATTAATCCGGATGGTTCATCTCAGCCTTCGGTGGAAAATCGCTATCCCAGTCAACGGTACGCAAGAAAAGAGCAAGCAGCCTTCAAACGGATGAAAGGGGATATCGCATGGGTTTCCGGCGCAAGCATGATTGCCAGACAAGAGGTTATTGAGTCGGTAAAGGGTTTTGATGAAGATTTCTTTCTTTATGCAGAAGAAACAGACCTTTGCCTTAGAATCAGAAAAGCAGGCTGGGCTATCGGATATATTCCTGAAGCGGTAATCGTCCATTGGAAGGGAAAAAGCGAGCAAGATACTGTACAGGCAGAGGTCTGGAAAAAAAAGTTCAGAGGGGAACTCACCTTTTATAAAAAGCATTACCCTGAAAAAGTTGTTCGGAAAATAAGGAACGCAAGCCGTATTAAGGCATATTGGAGAATTTTTACGCTGAAAATGATGATGCCATTTTACAAGAATAACAAAGAGCAGTTAAAAAAATTGGAAAAATATAAAACTGTTTTAGATATTTTTTAAATCAGGTAAAAAAGCAACAGGAGTAATATACTTAGCACCGGCATCAACTGAGCTTTATGTCATTTCGACCGCAGCCTCTGTCATTTCGAGCGCAGCGAGAAATCTTTTACAGATTCCTCACTGCGTTCGGAATGACAGAACAGAAAAAAGCGCAGTTTATGCCGGTGGGTAGTTATAATAAATAGATAAATATGGAACTTTCAAATCCCAAAATATCTGCAACGATTATCACGAAAAACGAGGAAGCAAACATTGCCGAATGTCTTGAATCGCTTTTATGGGCAGATGAAATCGTTGTGCTTGACAGCGGCAGCACGGATCGCACAATGGAAATCGCCCGAAAGTATTCCGACAAAGTGTTTGCGGAGCCGTGGAAAGGGCAGGGACATCAGAAAAATCGGGCGGTCGAACTCGCAGAAGGTCCCTGGATTTTCTCCATAGATGCAGATGAACGTGTCACGCCGGAATTGGCTCAGGAAATCCGAAATGCCGTGCAAACCGCATCCTCAGATGTCTATGCCCTGCGCCGGAAAAATTTCTATAAAGATCAGTGGATTCGTCACGGGGGCTGGTGGCCCGACTATGTAAAGCGTCTTTTCATAAAAGACAAAGCGCAGTTCAATGACCGGGTGATTCACGACTCGCTTCAGACGGCATCGCGGGTAGGAAAACTCTCCAACCCTTTACATCATTACTCTTTCCGCTCGGTGGAGGATTTTTTAGATCGGGCATATTTGTACGCTGTGCATCAGGCGCGGGAGATGTATCGCGAAGGACGCCGGGCTTCGGCGTGGACAGCGATTTCTCATGCGGGTTTTGCGCTGTTTCAGAGCTATTTTCTGCGGCTCGGCTTCATGGAAGGAGCGGCGGGCATGCTCATTGCCGTATATAATTTTGTAGGTGTGTTCTACCGCTACATGATTCTGCGCGAGCTGTCACTCCACGGAGAATATCCCATTCCACGAAAATAACCGCTCAATTTTCTCGCAAAGACGCAAAGAACGCAAAAATAAAGG
>DZCT01000050.1:4897-17267 GCA_022736535.1 Desulfatirhabdium butyrativorans
AAGATAAGGGGATTGGCAATGCCGATTCTCTGCTTTTTTACTTTGCGGGCTTCGCGCCTTTGCGAGAAACTTTTATCTCTCGCAAAGAACGCAGAGAACGCAAAGATAAAGGAAGATAAGGGAAGATAAGGGGATTGGCAATGC
Organism: Desulfatirhabdium butyrativorans; assembly: GCA_022736535.1. Classification (GTDB taxonomy): domain Bacteria; phylum Desulfobacterota; class Desulfobacteria; order Desulfobacterales; family JAIFKL01; genus JAIFKL01. The sequence goes on from DZCT01000050.1 coordinate 5,042, forward strand.
CGATTCTCTGCTTTTTTACTTTGCGGGCTTCGCACCTTTGCGAGAACCCCCGGTGAGATTCTTCGCTGCGCTCAGAATGACATTTTTCCGGGTCACGGATTCCTATCCGTTTTCATTGGATTCGTTTTTTTGCAGGATATTGACAATGCCCTCAAGATAGGCGTCGGCTTTGCTTTTATGAAATTTGCACGCGCCCGCGCCCCGATGACCGCCTCCCTCGAATTTTGAAAGCATCAGTCCCACATTCACATAGCATTTCCGATTGAAAATGCTATGCCCCACGCCGATGATGACCTTTTCTTCCTCTTCGGCGTCATAGCGGATTCTGACATTCACAATCGCTTCAGGAAAAAGCGAGTAAACCAGAAAACGGTTGCCGGACGGCACTTCCGTAAGGGAACGGAAATCTGAAACCGAAACATGACCCCTTAACTGCGTATGCTTTTCCAAGAGGGCGCGGTAGGTTTTGTTCTGCTCAATCACTGTAGCGCAGCGTTTTTTTACCTCCGGGTCTTCAAGCACTTTGTCAATATCGGATTTTCTGAGCATAAGAATCAGTTTGTTCCAATACGGCGCATCCGCTTTCTTATGGCTTGAAATCGTCATGGAAAGCATCAGATAGGGATAATTTTCAGGATGAAGCACTTCCTCTAATGAAATATCTGCCGAGTCAATCTTATCGGTCTCTCTGACCAGTTCACTGTAATCTTTCTTAAATCTGTCTTTATAATATTTAAAAATGACACCTGCCGCCGAAGGCGCGATTTCAAACGCGCCCTGAAAGGCTTCGGTGATTCGGTTGGTGTAGTGGTGATCAAACCACAGGCTGCAATTTTTGTGATAAGGCAGGTTGGCGATAATATCGCCCTCCCGCACCTCTGCCAGACCTTTCTGCATTTCATTCGGCTCCACCCAGTTCACAGGTTCCGTCAAATCCAATGCCTCATACAGCAGCACCGCGCATACAATGCTGTCAAAATCCGCTCGTGTAACAATTCGCATCGTGTCCATCTGAAAAATAGAGATTTAAAATCAGAACGGTCAGACCTTATCGGAAATAAAAGATTCTCGCAACGGCGCGGAGAGTGCAAAGATTCCGTAAGGACACGCCGGCGGCGGTCCCTGCTTTGCATTCTTTGCGTCTTTGCGGGAGATTCTGACGCTGATTTCCGATATAAGTTTGACAAGATTAAAAAAATAATGACTGTATCACAATTTATACATTGTATGCAACCCGAAAATTTGCCGACCGGTACCTTCGGGGGGTGAGAGGTCAGGGGTGAGGGGTTCGGGGTTTTTCCTCCGACCCCGAACCTCGAACCCCGCACCCCCTCAAGGAGAGATTTTGCAATCTACCGATCTTTAATATCACTGGCAAAATTGATGACGCACATATAGCGGTAAGTCTTATGCGGTGCCATTCCCACACCGACAAAACGGTTTCCCGTACTGAGGATATTTTCCTGCTGTCCCCCGCAGGATGTTTTGCTGTCAACCAGCAGTTGTGCAATAATTTTCAGCGGATCATTGTAGCCGTAGGAAATACTTTCAGCCACAACGCCTGACCATATACCGTATTTGTCAATCCGGGTCCATAAACCGGAACTGTCGCCGCCGGTGCTTCCGACCTGTCCGCTTCTTCCAGCCGCATCGGCAAAATCCTTCGCCGCCTGAGACAGAGCAAAAGAGGGTATCAGGGCTTCCAGCGGCGTCATTTTTTTCATTTTTTCATAGCATTCACGGGCATTGCTGCTTTTTCCTGCCCATTCGGCAAGATACTGTTCGGCAAACCGGGGCGGATTGGTTCGGGCTTTGTTGATCTCGGCAATAACCTGCATTTCTGCGCCTGTCAGATAAGAAGTGTTTTGAGCAGTATTTATCGTTGCATTATTCCTGCCCGAATAAGTATCAGCGCCGTAAGCCGCATAACCATTTGTAAACAAAATAAAAAAACTGAATACCACCCTGATTCCGAAAATAAACCTGATCTTTTGCATCAGACACCTCATTTTTATTTAAAATTTTAAACACAAAGCCTGAGCGCTTCTATAATTTTATATATGATATGATAATTCTGGCTTCAGTGACAAGTGTTTTCTTGACTTTGTATGAAAAAATTATAATAAATAAGAAATCAAAGTCTGTAGGAGTTACGATTCTTGTTCCCACGCTCCGCGTGGGAACGTCCGGTTCCCTCATTGCGAGGCTCTGCCTCGTAATGACATGGGGACGCGGAGCGTCCGGGCTGCATTCCCACGCGGAGCGTGGGAACGAGAGTTCAACAAAATGAAGGGGTAAGGTGCAAAAATGAAAATAAGCAAAAGTAAAACATTCAAAGCCTTTTCCACGCCGCTGTGGAAAAACAATCCGGTTTCGGTTCAGATTCTGGGAATATGTTCCACGCTGGCAGTGACGGTTCAGATGAAAACCGCCCTGGTCATGGGTCTGTCGCTGGCGATTGTGACAGGCTTTTCAAGTCTGGCAATTTCGCTGATGCGGAACCTGATCCCCCGAAACATCCGCATCATTGTCGAACTGACCGTCATCGCCACGCTGGTGATTCTTGCAGACCAGCTTCTCAGGGCCTTTCTGTACGACATCAGCAAGCAGCTTTCTGTTTTTGTGGGGCTTATCATTACAAACTGCATTGTCATGGGACGGGCGGAAACTTACGCTTTGGGCAATCCGCCGCTCGAATCGTTTTCAGACGGCATCGGCAACGGGCTGGGATACGGCAGCGTGCTGGTATTGGTCGCTTTCATAAGGGAACTGCTGGGCGCAGGGAAAATCTTCGGCGTTACGGTTGTGCCGCAATTCTTTTATGCCGCAGGATATGAAAATATGGGCATTATGCTGCTGGCGCCCGGGGCTTTCATCGTGATCGGACTTTTGGTCTGGCTTCAGAAGTCCGTGGCAAAATAAAAACCGCTTTCCGGCATCCGTCAGCAATTTTGCCGGAAAGCTTTAAAATCAGACTCCTGCTTTGTTTGCGATGAAAAGAGGTTAAAGGGGGTAATATGCGTTTTTTAGATGTAAAAACAGATTATGCGTTCAAAAAGGTTTTCGGTTCTGAAGAATCAAAGGATATTCTGATCAGTTTTCTCAATGCGGTGATTGATTTCGCAGACGGAACGGAAATAAAAGACCTTACGATTGTTGATCCGTATCAGATCCCGATTATCAAAGGAATGAAAGATACTTATGTTGACGTGAAGGCGGTTCTTTCAAACGGCGGCAGGGTGATTGTCGAAATGCAGGTGCTGAATGTCGAAGGCTTTGAAAAGCGGGTGCTGTATAATGCCGCAAAGGCGTATTCGACCCAGCTTCACAAATCCGAAGCCTTTGCCGGGCTTGAGCCGATTATTGCCCTGACCGTGACGGATTTTGAGATGTTTGAGGATATTAAACCTGTCATCACCTATTTCCGTCTGCTTGAAAAAAAGACGCTGGCAACATACAGCGACGACATCGAACTGATTTTTATCGAACTGCCCAAATTCACAAAAAAAGAAACCGAGCTTGAAACAATAAGCGACAAATGGATTTATTTTATCAAACATGCGGGAAGTCTTGAATATATCCCTGAATCATTGAAAGAAACGCCGATTGACAAGGCTTTCAGTATTGCAAACAAAGCGGGATTAAGTGAAGAGGAATTGGAGATTCAGGATAAACGCAGGGATTTTATCTGGCTTCAGAAAGGTTCGCTTGACAAGGCAAGAAAAGACGGGTGGAAACAGGGAGTGGCTGAAGGAAAAGCTGAAGGAAAGGCTGAAATTGTGCGAATGATGAAAAAGAGGAATATGGATATTCGTCTGATAGCCGAATTAACGGGCTTAACTACAGATGAAATCAGGACTGTCAAAGATTAAAATCTGTTATGAAAAACCTGATGATGTGACGCTGTTTGCGATGAAGCGGATATCAGACAAAATAAGGAGTAATACCGAATCCCTTTTGACTTTATACGATATTAGACCTCTTTCAAAAGTCAAGTTTTATCCAATAAAATCAAGTGAGCAGCTCCGACTTTTGAAAGAGGTCTATTTTGTTAAGCTTTTTTCCCACAGAGGACACAGAGAAGAAAAGACCGCAGAGGACACAGAGAAAACGCTGTGATCTCTGTGTATTCTCTGTGATCTCTGTGGGGGGAAAAATCCCCGCAGAGGACACAGCGTTTTTTTCTGCGGTCTGTGGGAGAATACTTTCAACAGAGATTTGGTATAACATATTAACAATCTGTTAAAGGAGGGCATTTATGCAAAAGCTTGAAGGAATTGTGTTTAAAGCAGTATTTCAGACAATATGCAGAAACATAATTTTTGTCCGGAAAGGAGAATGTTAAAATGAAAAAAATGTTGACGGTACTGGCTGTTATGGTATTTTCGGCGTCTGTGTATGCCGGAGAAGTGATGAAATTCGGTTTTTCTGAAACCCTTACGCCTTATGCCTGGCAGGAAAACGGGCAGGACAAAGGGATTCTGGTTGACATCGCCAACGAAGCCATACAGAAACGGATGGGGATTGCGGTGTCGCATCACATATACCCTTGGGAAAGAGCGCAGCATTTAGTGAAAGAAGGGAATCTTGACGCTCATATTACCAACGGTCCCCTGCGTAAAGAATGGGCGGAACACAGCAATGAAGTCGTGATGGAACTGACATGGGGGATATTTGTGAAAGCCGGAAATCCCAAGCTTGAACAGATAAAAAAGGCAAAATCCCTTGAGGAGTTGAAACCTTTTCAGTTTATTGATTATATCGGAAACGGGTGGGCAAAAGCCAATCTCGTGGATAAGGGCTTTAATGTTTATCTGGTGCCCGCTCCGGCTACCATATTCAGTTTGCTGGCAAAAGGAAGAGGCGATATGAATATTATGCCTTCTCTTCAGGGCAGATACTATATCAGGGATTTGGGATTGCAGGATCAGATTGTCGAACTGCCGCCGGTAACGCCGGCGATTCCCTTCCATCTTGTTATCGGGAAAAAATCCCCGTTCACAAAGATTCTCCCGGAGTTTGATAAAGTGATACGGCAGATGAAGGAAGACGGCTCATTGCAGGCGATTATTGACAAATATACGAAATAACCGTAAGGCAGTCCGTAGGTTGGGGTGAGCGGAGCGAACCCCGACATTTTGTATCCTGATTTGTCGGGGTTCGTGCCTCACCCCAACCTACTTAACGGCATTTTGACAAATATACGAAATAACCGTAAGGCAGTCCGTAGGTTGGGGTGAGCGGAGCGAACCCCGACATTTTGTATCCTGATTTGTCGGGGTTCGTACCTCACCCCAACCTACTTAACGGCATTGATTTCATGCCCGCCCCGCATCGTCTGAAAAGACAAAGATACCGATATGAAAAAAATAAGCATCCGCATGATATTCAGCATATTTCTGATTCTGGCAAATACAGCGGTTTTTTCCGGCTATACGCTCTATTATTATCAGACCACCAAATCTGAGATGACGGATGAACTGAAAAGCACAGCCGCTTATATGGCTGAATGGCTTTCCGGAGGCCTGAGAATGCCGGTATGGAGCATGGACAGAAAAACAACAGAAGATATTATCACCTCCGGTATGAGCAGACAGGTAGGGGCTGTGATTGTAACAGATGAATATAACAAAGTTTTCTGCGGTATGAAACGCGATGCGAACTGGCAGGTCGTCTCTGCCGATGCAGCGCCTTCTGAAGCAGATATTGCAAATGACAAAATAAATTTTGTGACAGCAGAAAAGGAGATCATTGACAAAGGACTGAGGCTGGGAGGGGTAAAAGTATATCTGACGCCCCGGTTCATGGAGGAGCAGTTGAAACATGCCGTAACTTCAATGCTTCTCGCGCTTCTGATTTTGAATGTCATCATTTTTTTACTCCTTTATTTCTTTGTGCAAAATGTGATTATCAGTCCGATAATGACAGTCGTATCATATCTCAGCCGGCTGTCTGTGGGTGATATTCCTGAAATTATTGTAAAAAAATATGCAGGAGAATTTAACAACATCAGAAACAGCCTGAATATTCTGATTCAGACCATGTCCGAAACCGTAAATATCGGCAATGAAGTTGCCGCAGGAAATATCTCCGTAGCCGTTACGGAGCGCTCGGAAAACGACCTGCTGATGCTGGCGATGAACAGAATGACCGACAGGCTGAGAAACGTCATACAGGAGACAAACGGAATGATTCAGTCTGTCGGTGAAGGGAAATTGGATGTCCGGGGCAATGCCGAAGCCTTTGAAGGCGGCTGGCGTGATCTTGTCAGCGGTGTGAACGACCTGATTTCAGGATTAAGCGATGCAGTATCAAGATCGGCAGCCCTCGGTCAGGAAATGGAGCTTGCCCGGAGAATTCAGACCTCTCTGCTGCCGAGCCTGAGCGATCATGTCCACCCGGATTTTGAAATTGCCGCTACGATGCTTCCCGCGGATCATGTCGGCGGCGATTTTTATGACGTCACCTTTGACAGAAGCGGTTCGCTGTGGTTTGCCATCGGCGATGTGTCGGGGCACGGTGTTACGCCCGGCCTGATTATGATGATGGCGCAGACGGTTCACACCACAGTGACGACAAATCTTGAATGCGATGCGCGAAGCGTTGTTGTCAAGTTAAACGAAATCCTGTATAAAAATGTCAGCGAGCGTCTGCACGAAAGCCATTTTATGACATTCACAGCCCTGAAATATCTGGGGGACGGGCATTTTCAGCACGCGGGCGCGCATCTGTCCATGATTGTTTTCCGTCAGAACACCGGAAACTGCGAACTGATAAGGACCCGAGGGATTTATCTGAATTTCAAAAAGGACATTTCTAACGCCATAAAAAATGACGAATTTTCTCTTGACCCCGGAGATGTTCTCGTGCTTTACACTGACGGTCTGACCGAAGCGCATACTCCAGATGAGAAAATGCTTGATCTTGAAGGTTTTGTAAAAATTGTGGAAAAACATGCCCGGCAGAATCCCGAAGCCATGAAAGACAGGATCATGGCAGATGTGATTCAATGGTGCGACAATATCCGTGCAGATGATATGACGCTTGTGATTATCAAAAGAAAAGAGATGTCAATGCAGGGCGGGCATGAAACGCCCCAATGTCATTGCCGTTAAGGAGCGGGACACTGATTTTCCCCCTTTTTCAAAGGTTCCCGGACTGAGACAAATCCCCCCTGCCCCCCTTTACAAAAGGGGGATTATGTCGAACTCACGTTAAATAAAAACCTTGAGCGGTTTGAAAACCTTCAGGATTTCAGAGGTAAAACATGGAAACAGTCGGCTATAGTCAGGTGCAAGCTTTATTAAAACAGCTCCCTGAAAAAAAATTGCAGACAGCATACAAACTGCTTGCTGATTTGATAGCCAGCGATACAGAATTGCTGCCGTTTCAGCAGGAATATATGAGTCTTCCTTTAAATGAAAGACGCCGGATCATGACACAGCAGGCAGAGCAGATGAACACGCATTATCAGAAAAACACAGGCGAACGTCAATTATGGCAGGAAGGAGATTTTCTTCAAGCGTATTTGTTTATGCTATTGCCGCTGTGATTGAATATTAGAAAATCACAGTTCAAATCCAGAATGAGAACGGACAGTTAATTAATTTTTAATGGAATTTTCAGCATTTAAAAAAAAAATTCAATACGAATTTAACAATGACGGGCTTCTTGAAGAAGCCTGCCGTCACAGCTCTTATGTGAATGAACAGGAGCCGACAGACCTGCGCGATAACGAACGTCTCGAATTTCTCGGAGATGCGGTGTTAAACCTTGTGATCGGTCATATTCTCATGCACCGTTATCCGCATCTGCCGGAAGGCGATCTGTCCCGAATGCGCGCCAGCTTGGTCAATGAATTTCAGCTTGCAAGAGTTGCAAAAGCCATTGATCTCGGCGACTATGTTTTGCTGGGCAAGGGCGAAATTCAGACCAACGGCAGGAAAAAGAAATCCATCCTTGCGGACACATTGGAGGCGGTTATCGCGGCGGTTTATCTCGACGGCGGTTTTAATGCGGCGTTCCGCTTTGTTGAGCATCATTTTTTAAAGCAGATCAGAGCCATTGCCGAGCCGAATACAAATTATGACTACAAAAGCCAACTGCAGGAAGTTGTTCAGGTGACGCCGGGTCTTGCGCCGGTTTACAACGTGATAGAAGAAAGCGGTCCCCCGCATGACAAGACATTTATCGTCCGGATCACGGTGGCGGATGTATGCACCGAAGGGACAGGAAAAAGCAAAAAAACGGCGGAGCAGAATGCCGCACGGAAAGCCCTTGAAATGTGGGAAGCGAACAAGGGGTGAGGGGTAAGAGGTAAGAGGTGAGAGGTGAGAGGCAGTAACCCCCTCTGACCTCTTACCCCGCACCTCTTACCTTAAAAAGTCAAATGAACAAAGCCGAAAAGCCTTTTATTATACCGATTTTTATGCCGCAGGCAGGCTGTTCCCATCAGTGTGTTTTCTGCAATCAGTCCGCCATCACGGGCATCAGACAGAAGCATTTTTCCTGTGAAGATTTCCGTGCGCAGGTCGGAGATTTTCTGAAATACAAAGGCAGGCATCGGAAAACAGTTCAGATTTCATTTTACGGCGGCACATTTCTCGGATTGCCGGAAAATGACATCAGGCAGTGGCTTGGCGAAGCCGCACGCTTTGTGGACGAGGGAGATGCCGACAGCATCCGTTTTTCAACCCGCCCCGACAGCATCAACCGGGAGCGGCTTGACCTTATCAGAGATTTTCCGGTTTCGACAATCGAAGTCGGCGTGCAGACGATGGATGAGGCGGTGCTGGCAACAGCAAGGCGCGGTCACACCGCGTCAGATACGGAACATGCGGTTTGTCTTTTGCATGAGCGAAAGTATGAAATCGGGCTTCAGATGATGGTCGGACTCCCGGACGACAGCCCGGCTAAAGCCCTTGCCACAGCCCGGAAAATTGCAGCGATGTCGCCGGATTTTGTCAGAATTTATCCGACATTGGTGATCGAGAACAGCCCGCTTGCCGCATGGTATCGCAATGGAAAATATGCGCCCCTGTCTTTGGAACAGGCGGTTGCACTTGTGAAAGACATTTATCTCGTGTTCAGACAAAGCAATATTCCGGTCATCCGCATGGGGCTTCAGGCTTCCCAAGACCTTGACAACACAGGCATAGTTTTAGCCGGTCCTTATCATCCCTCATTCGGACATCTTGTTTTCTCAAAAGTCTTTCTTGACGCTGCGCTGAACGAGATAAGTCATGCAGGCATCAGTGATTTCACCGGCGCGGCGATTTCGTTGCGGGTTCATCCCCGAAGTATCTCCAAGATGAGAGGCATGAACAATCAGAATATGAAAGCAATAACAGAGAGATGTCATCCGGCTTCCATACAAGTCATTTCGGATGTCTCGCTTTCCGAAGAAGAAGTAAAAATTCAGTATGAGGTTGAGATTTGACAATTTCTATCATGTCAATAAGTGCAGGGTTGTCAAATCTCAGTCAGCAATCGGCAACTTCACGTAAAACGCGCTGCCCTTGCCGACAATGCTCTCCACTTCAATTCTGCCTTTATGCGCCTCGGCAATGTGTTTGCAGATCGCAAGCCCCAGCCCGCTGCCGCCTTCGCTTCTGGACCGGGCTTTGTCCACCCGGTAGAAGCGTTCAAAAATATGGGGAAGCGCCTCGGGCGGAATCCCGATGCCGGTATCCCGCACCGATATGACAGCTTCGCTGCCCTGTCTGTGGAGCGATACGGACACGGTTCCGCCTTCGTCGGAATATCTCACCGCGTTGCTGATAAGATTATACATCAGCCTGACGAGACTTTTTTTGTCTCCGCAGACAAAAATATTATCAGATAAATCCGTATTCAGTTCCAGCCCTTTTTCCCGGCAGAGAATTTCCACATCGGAACAAAGTTCCCGGATAAATTCGGAAAGGGCGATTTCCTCAAATTTGAAATGCGCTTTTCCCGCGTCTGCACGCGCAAGGGTCAGCATCTGGGCGATAATAGATGAGATATGCGCTGATTCCTGAGCAATGATTCCGATGGTTTTCCGGTAAACTTCCGGCGACCGCTCTTTCTGAAGCGCGAGCGTGGATTCCGCCTGAAGCACCGCAAGGGGCGTCCGCAGTTCGTGGGACGCGTCGCCGGTGAACTGCTGCTGACGGGTAAAAGCTTTTTCCAATCTTTCAATCATCCGATTGAGAGCAGACGCTAATTTTCCCAATTCATCATTGGTTCTGATGTCAATCCGCCGGCTCAGGTCGCTTTCGCCGATTTCTTCTGCAATATCCGTGATCCGCTTCACCGGATTGAAAGCCCGTCGGGATAGAAAAAGCCCCCCGCCGCAGGAAAGCAGAACGGTCAGCGGTATGGCAATCAGAAGAATTTGCAGAAGGTTATGCAAAGCATTTTCAATATCTCTCATGGGGCGGGCAATCGTCAGAACCGCTTGGTAAACCTTTATTTTCCGAGAAGGCTGAGGACGTTTCGAGAATCTTTCCGGGCGGATATCCGGCTGATCCGGTTTAAACGGAGTCATAATGACTCGCAGTTTTCCCTGCGGTGAAATTTCGAGCGTTGTGAGAAGATTTTTTCCGGCTTTCTCGGAAATGACCGAATCAATCTCTTCTTTGGAAATCGGTATCTTGAATTGCTTATGAGAGATGTGCATCAGTTCTCCCTCGGAATAAAAATAAAAGGAAATGAGTTCTCCGATTTCCTCTTCGAAAGTTCCGCTCGAGATGATGGACATGATATCTCTGAATCCGGAAAGCTGTTCGGCCCGGGTCTTGAGAGAATCATCCAAGCTGTTGTAGAGAATACGGGAAAGGCTGAAATAAACGCCTGCGCCCAGCAGCGTGAGCAGAAGGCCGAGTATTGCCACATACCAGAGCGTCAGCCTGAACGTAATACTATGGATGAAATTCATATTTCCCTGATGCGGTACCCCGCGCCTCGAACCGTCTGAATGATCTGCTTGCCCTGTTCGGGATCAATCTTTTGTCTCAGTCGGCGGATATAGACATCCACCAGATTGGACATGCTGTCGAAATCATAATTCCAGGCATGTTCCTCGATCATGGTCCGGGTGAACAGGGCATTGGGATGGCGCATCATGTAATTCAAAATCGCATATTCTTTTGAGGTGAGGTCAATCGCCTTTTCTTTCCACCGGACTTCGCGTGTTACCGTGTTCAGAACCAGATCGCCGACCCTGAGTTCCGGCGATTTGACGCTGATTTTCCGTCGGAGCAAAGCCCGCACTCTTGCCGAAAGTTCCGGAAAAGCAAAGGGTTTTACCAAATAATCATCTGCTCCGGTGTCGAGTCCTGTCACCCGATCTTCCACGGTATCTTTGGCTGTGAGCATCAGAATCGGTGTGGAAATTTTTTTTGCCCGAAGGCGTCGGCATACCTCGAATCCGTCTGTTTTGGGCATCATAATGTCGAGGATGATGAGATCATAAGAACCGTTTTCAGCGTAGTAGTATCCGTCTTCGCCGTCATGAACGCAGTCCACCGCGTAAGCCTCTTCTTCAAGACCTCTTCTGACCACATCGCAAAATTTCAGATCGTCATCTGCAAGCAGAATACGCATATATGCCCCCTTTATTTTTGAAAAACGATTATAGCCCTATAAAGATGAAAGGAAAATGAAAAGAAAGCGGGCGAGAGTGAAAAAAGGAGACCGAAGGCTTTTTGTTTTACCTGATGTTCATTTTTATCTGCTATACGAATGCTTGAAACATGTAGGGTGGCTGGAGCGAAGCGAAACCCACCTTATTGATTATGCCGATATGCCTCCGGCAGCGCATTCAGGATTTGCAGCAGCAGTCGGCGGTGAATCAGCAGGGCGTGCTGGCGGTTGAACTCATCATCAGCAACAACAAGGAACTGATGAAAGGCCTTGACAGGGCGGTGAATGTGACGGTAACTTTTGGAAATGGACAATCTCACCCGCACCGCAGAGGAAGCCATCCGCAGAATGGAGCAGGGCAACAAAGCCGAGCCGGTGATTTTTCTGGATGTGGAGGAGTGAGTTCGGGCTGGTGAAAATCGCTTGGTCGGATAAAAGCAGAAAAGCCCTTATAGCGGGGAGCGTAAGGGCTTTTTTTCATAGAATCTTAAAGTTAGGATTTTGGAGGCAACTTAACACTGAATTAAGCGGCACGGCGATAGCCGTGTCCGCTTGAATGACGGGTGACTGGTTAGGCTGACTATTTTAAGCCTGAGGAAAC
>DZCT01000472.1 GCA_022736535.1 Desulfatirhabdium butyrativorans
GGCGCGATTCCGAATCAGATGTTCCACCGCGAGTTCCGCCATTTCGCCCGCGCCGATGAGCAGCACTTTTTTTTCTTCCAGCGTACCGAAAATCTTACGCCCCAGTTCGATTGCCGCATAACTGATGGAAACCGCATGGTCCCCGATGCCGGTTTCGGTTCGGATCCGCTTTGCCACTGAAAAACTTTTGTGCAGCAGACGGTTCAGCACCACGCCGGAAGTCTTTTTCAAAGTTGCGATGCGGTAAGCCTCTTTGATCTGTCCCAAAATCTGGGGTTCTCCCACCACCATGGAATCAAGACTTGCAGCAACCCTGAAAAGATGCCGCACCGCATCGTCTCCGTTATAAATGTAGAGATTGTCTTCAAACTGAGGCGCCGGAATATTTTTGAACCGGGAAAGACAGTTTTTGACAGATTCCGCAGCCTCATCCCTGTTTTCCGCTGCGAACAGAATTTCGACCCGGTTGCAGGTTGAAAGCAGAACAGATTCCCGGATTGCCGGATGATGCTGAAAATCTGACAGCACGGCAGCGGCTTCATCTTTTGAAAATGCAAGGCATTCTCTGACTTCCACCGGCGCGGTTTTATGGTTTAATCCCAATAATACAATATCAAGCATAAGTCATCATTTATTAATGATTAGGTTCATTTCTCGGCTCATGATGCTGCCGGGCACGAGTGTAGCATAATCAGAGCGGCGCTATGATAAAAAATTTCGGCGCTGGTAAAGAAAACAATGACGGAGCAACCGGAAACATGGCGTAACGAGTTGACAATTTTTGAAAAGTTGTCAACTCTCAGAAAGACTGCTTTCCGCACCGCTACCGAAATTTCGATCCGGATTCCGGAGATCAATGCCGCTTTGCAACAACAAGCGGCTTGCTCTCCGGGATCATGCCGTATTCCCGTTTTCACCACAACAGCATCGCACAGATCGCTTCAGCTATACCGATCCTGCCGTCGCCATCCACGTCCATATCGAGGCTTATGCTGCTTTCAGGCTGAATACCTGCAAGAATTTGCAGTATCAATATTGCGTCTTTCAGATCAAGCTGCCCATCGCCGTTCATATCGCCTTTTAAGGCAAATTTCAAATACGGACGCTTGTCGGTTTCAGAGTTGTCTGATGAATAGACCCCCCAAAAAGCAGGCGCATTGATGCACCCTGTATCCGGCGAGTAGATCACTAATCCGTTATTAGGAATTGTACCGTTCTTCCATTGTTTATAAATTCCTGTGATATCATATTCCCGTTTTCCGAAGTCATTCGGAAAAGAGATAGGAATCGGTCCCAAAATCGGATTGCCCTCTTCAGGAGGAGTTTCCGGCAAAGCCATTTCATCCCACGGTGTCAGTACCGGATAAAAATAAAAATTCGCCGCGCACATACTGTAACAATGCTCCGTATGAGGAAGATGGGTGACAACCAGATAAACTCTCCAGACATCTTCGGGCAGCGTTGAGATATTGAACTGAATATATGCCTTGCTGTTACAATCGTTGCAGGTACTTCTGGCTACACCGCTGATATATGTGTTTGTTCCGCTCCACTCTCCGCGGCAAATGTAAAACTCGGCATCCTTTCCGGCATCAATACTTCCGTCGTCAGTACCGTCATTCATGCCCGGACCCGGTCGAAAACTTGTCTGAACTGTTTTCGCCTGAGTGACTGTCAGGTCTGCCGGACTGCCGGCCGCGCCGGCCGCCGTCACACGGATGATACCCCTGCGCTCGGATGTATTGCTGTTGGTGTCGAAAGCGCAATTGACGGTTCCCGCATCGGTTCCGCTGAATCCGGAAGTGATCCGCAGCCAGTCTCCGGAGATCACCCGTGCAATCCAGTTCATTGTGCCAGTTCCGGTATTTGAAACGCTGAAAGCTGTTGTACCCGCGGATGCTCCCACATTCCGGACTTCCGGACTTGCCGACAGCACCGGCTGCCCTTGTTCGCCGGTTGCGAAAGTCCATGCAAGATTCGAGGATATGCCTTGGAAATAAATCCCTCCGGAGCTTTTAAAGCATGTGGAAGGCATGGTTACAGCATATTTGCGAGAAGCTGAAAAATCAAGCAAATGGATAATTGTAACGGTTTTTCCTGAAACCGTGACTTGACTGCTCTTCACCGGGATAACTTCAAATACTGTCCCGGCAGAACTTTCAGTCATATCCCGGATCGTAATATCTCCGGCCTCAGCCAGAATATTTTCGTTAAATGTCATAATAAGTGTGCCGGATAGGGAAACGCCTGCACCGCAGGGTTCCGGTGAAAGCGCGGTCACTTGCGGCGGTTTGCTGCCCGTAGGCGTAAAGCTTTCTCTGAACATCAGAAAGCCGTCATTTTTTCTTCCGGTAATATCACGGACCGTATCATTGCAGTTGTAATAGGCAGCAAGCCCGATTTCATTGCCGACAAGCTGTTTTCCCATATCGGCAATGATCTCTGCCTGAGACCGGGTCATACTCCACAACCGGATTTCATCAACTGAAAAGCTTCCGCTCCCGGCATTCTGGTCACGATTGCCGATCAGCAACTGCGAATCCATCGTATCGGTCAAAATATTGCCCTGAATACTGACTGTGCCGTGTAAGAGACCGTTGACATACAGTTTCAGGTTGTCGGCAGCCGGGCCCGCATCATAAGTCATAGCTATGTGAGTCCATTGACCCGGTGGCGGGACAAAGCCGCTGCCCAGCCATTCGCCATACGACGAATTCGCTGATTTGTCGGTAACCAGACGGCAATATATCTGAAAATTATCCCATAGACCCAAAGCGTAACTGCTGTAAGCGGACAACAGCCGTTTTTTGGCGATGAGTTCAACGAAGGTCTGAGAGTTATATGCTTCCGATTCCCGCCTGAACCAAAATTCCAATGTCATGGCGCCCGTGGGATTCAGATCGGGAGCCGCAGGTACCTGCACATTGTCCCGACGGGTATTGCCTTCATTGATAATAGTCAGAGACTTGTCGGCGGACCCGGGATCCGGCTCGGGACCGAGACGGCGGTAAAGGATTTCATGGTCATTACTGTTGACTCCTGAACCGGATCCTGCTGCCAGATGTCCGACCCCGGAATCATCCACAAAAAACTGCTCCCACTGCCAGTCGTTGAAGGGGTAATGCGGGTTGATGCCGCCGTTGAATGTCTCACCTGAATCACCTGACAGATAATAACCTGAATTTGCTAAATGAATCCGTGAAGGATCAGACAGATCCGTTTTAATAAGCGGCCACCATCCTCCGGCTGAGACTACGGTTCCGACGCTCCAGTTGATTCCGCTGTTGCTTGAACGCCAGACATAAGTGCCTGCCGGTTTATCGCTTAACACAGTAGTAATGTACAAATTCGAGCCTTGAGCTGTAACGGTTTCAAGTCCGGCATTGGCTCCGCTTTGATAACCGGCAGGAAAAGTATGCAGAGTCACCGGTTCTTCCAGCGTCAGACCTCCGTCTGCGGACCGGCGTGTTCTAAGCGTCGGCGCCCACCAGCCGTCAAAACTTCCCGGATTGTCGTTGTTGATCCAGACCATATTGACGAGTTTCCCGTCTGCTGTAAGATTGGGCGAATAGTGAACATCCTGCAATTTGGTCGCATAGTTTTTGCCTTCGGCAGTAGGCACAGTCACCTGAACCGGCGGATTGAATGTCGCTCCCTTGTTCCATGAAGACCAGAGGTACATACGGCTTTCATGGTAGTATTGTCCGTCATATTGAGAGGACAGAACGTAAAGATAATCCCCTGATCTCACGAGG
>DZCT01000473.1 GCA_022736535.1 Desulfatirhabdium butyrativorans
GCCTGTATTATTTTCCTTCAATCGGGTCGGAATGAACATTCATTCCGAAAACGGAGCAGAAAATGACACAGGACAGAATGAACAAAAAACAGGCATCTATTTTGGAAGCAGCCCGCGATCTGATTGCAGAAAACGGATTCCATGCCAGCCCCGCCGCGCAGATTGCGGAAAAGGCTGGCGTGGGCGTGGGAACGATGTACCGGTATTTTGAAAACAAGGATGCACTGGTTTATGAGGTACATAAAGAAATCGAATTTCGGCTGCACAGCCAAGTTTTTCAGGATGATGATTCCTTGCCGGTCAGAGAACGCTTTATCCGCATTTACACAAGGCTTTTCAATTATCTGATTCAGCATCCCAATGACTATAAATTTCTGGAACAATTTTACAATTCGCCTTACGGCATCAAAAAACGGCGTGAAGAACCGCTTGGAAACACCAAATATGATCTCTTGAAAAAGCTGTTTGTTTATGCAAAGTCTCAGCAAATTATAAAAGATATACATGAGGATATACTTTTCGGTTTATGTTTCGGACCGATTTCCTTTTTGCTGAAAGATCATCTCAGAGGATTTTTTGATCTGAATGAAGACAGTATTCAGATGATTGTGGAAGCCTTGTGGGATGCAATAAAGCGATGATAAGATTCCTCGCTTCGCTCGGAATGACATTGTAAAAAAAGATGGATATTAGGTTCTGTTGACATTTCATTTTTGAAGCCTGACAAACCGGTCTGATTACAAAGAGTTGCAGAGAATAAAAGCATTTTCTCATATCGATGTAATTATCCGAATCAGTTCATTATCTGACCAAATGTCAACAGAACCTAAGCAGTTGTTCTTCTCGTTCCCACGCTCCGCGTGGGAATGCAGCCCGGACGCTCCGCGTCCGTCTTTGGATAGAAAAAAAGACGGAACAGCGCAGAGGGTAAGCAGTGAAACTGCTAATTTTTCAAACAAAATCGGAATGAATGTTCATTCCGATAAAAAAATAAATATTGAAATCAACATTGAGGAGTCAGAGCAATGGAAAAGAAACATGAAAGAAAATTCCTGCGTACCGGATTGTTCAGTTTGCTAACCCTTGCGGTGCTTGTTGCCGCATTTTTTCTTTTGCAACCTGTGCTTTCCGCGTACCAGAAGCCGGAAAAAGAGGCAAAACCTCCGGCAATGCCCCCGGTCACTGTGGAAGTCAAAACCGTCGAGAGCGCCCCTTCTGTGCGTGAAATCAGCACAGTCGGCACGCTTCATGCCAATGAATCCGTGATGATCCGTTCCGAAGTGAGCGGGCGGATTATTGCCGTCGAATTTGCCGAAGGGGAAGCCGTCGAAGCGGATACGATTCTGTTCAAGTTAGATCAGTCTGTGCTTCAGGCGCAATCGGCAAAAGCAGAGGCGGAACTGAATCTGCACCGAAACGATTACAGACGGGCAGAATCGCTGTTGAAAAATCAGGCAATTTCAGAACGGGAGCGGGATCAGGCATATTCCCAGTTGAAATCAGATGAGGCAAATGTCCGGCTGATTCGGGCGCAATTGGATAAAACCGTGATTCGGGCGCCTTTCAGCGGCACGCTGGGACTGAGAAAAGTCAGCGTCGGCGACGTGATTAATGCGGGACAGGATTTGGTGAATCTCGAAGACATCTCCAAACTCAAGGCGGAATTTAAAATCCCTGAAATCAGCTCCGGTCTGATTGCCAAAGGGCAGAAGGTCAATCTCCGCACAGATGCGTTTCCGGATGAGATGTTTGAAGCTGAAGTCTATGCCGTCAACCCCCGCATTGACGAACAGGGCAGAAGTCTCGTGGTTCGGGCAGTTTTGGACAACCCGGAACAGCAATTGCGCCCGGGGCAGTTTGTGCATGTCGGCGTGGAAGTGAGTCGGGAGGAAAATGCGCTTTTCATTCCTGAACAGGCGGTCGTTTCTCAGACAAACCGCCAGTTTGTGTGGAAAGTGGAACAGGAGCGTGTTGCAATGGTTGAAGTGACGCTGGGCAAACGCCGGAACGGCATGGTGGAAGTGAGAAAAGGGCTTCAGAGCGGCGAACGGGTCGTGACCGGCGGCATTCAGAAAATCGCCGAAGGAATGCCGGTTACAGCCGTAGAAGCGGATCCGCTTATGTTCGGCAAAAGTTGAGGCGGGGAAAGAAGGAAATCGTAGGGGTAAGCCCCCGTGCTTACCCTGCCGCGGCAGAGGGCAACCACAGGGGGTTGCCCCTACAAATCACCCTGCCGCAGAGCGTGGGAACGAGATAATAGAGGAATCAGGAGGAAATATGTATTTATCAGATATCAGCATTCGCAGGCCCGTGCTGGCAACGGTAATGAGCCTTGCCGTGCTGCTGGTGGGGCTGGTGGCTTATGACCGGCTCAGTATCCGTGAATATCCGGACATTGATGAGCCGGTGATTTCCATCACGACTGCTTATCAGGGCGCGAGTCCGGAAATCATTGAAACCGAAGTGACCAAAATCATTGAGGACAGTATTTCCGGGCTGGAAGGCATCCGTACCATTTCATCCAAAAGCCGTCAGGAAAAAAGCGAAATCAGCATCAAATTCAACATGGAGCGTGATGCGGACTCGGCCGCGGCAGATGTACGGGATCGGGTCGGGCGTGTCCGGGGCGCGCTGCCCGATGATGTGGATGAGCCGGTGATTGCCAAGGTCGAGGCAAATTCGACACCCATTATCTTTATGTCCTTTTACAGTGACCGTCATACGCCCGGCGAAATCACCGATTATTTGGATCGGGTGATAAAGGATCGTTTCGAGACGATCTCCGGCGTATCCCAAGCCCTTGTGCTGGCAGGCAGCACGTATTCCATGCGCATCTGGCTGGATCCGGTAAAATTGGCTGCACGGGGACTCACGGTTCAGGATGTGGAAAATGCCTTGCGCCAGCAGAATATCGAAGTTCCGGGCGGCAGAATTGAAAGCGCGGCGCGAGAATTCACCATTCTTACAGATACCGGCATGAACACGGTGGAGGAATTTGAAAACCTGATTCTGAAAAACGAAACCGGCTATCTGGTGCGGGTTCGAGATGTGGGACGTGTGGAAATCGGTCCCGAAAATGAACGGCAGCGACTGCGGAGCAACGGAAAAACCGGGGTCGGTATCGGCATTGTCAAGCAGTCAACCGCGAATCCCCTTGAAATTTCAACATCAATCCGCAAAATCCTGCCGGAAATAAAAGCCGGTCTGCCCGCAGGCATGAGCATGGACCTCAACTATGACTCCTCGATTTTTATCCAAAGCTCGATTGACAACGTGTTCAGAACCATTTTTGAAGCGGTCGGCATGGTAGTTCTGGTCATTTTCTTTTTTCTGCGGAGCGTCCGTTCCACCCTGATTCCGCTCATTACCATTCCGGTCTCGCTGATCGGTGCGTTTGCGCTGATGTGGGGTCTGGGATTCAGCATCAACACCCTGACGCTGCTGGCGCTGATTCTCGCTGTCGGGCTGGTGGTGGATGACGCCATCGTCATGCTGGAAAATATTCACCGTCATGTTGAGAAAGGCATGACGCCGTTCAAAGCCGCGCTCAAAGGCAGCCGGGAAATCGGATTTGCGGTTGTGGCAATGACGATGACGCTGGTGGCGGTTTATGCGCCGGTGGCGTTCATGACCGGACGCACCGGAAAACTCTTTACGGAATTTGCGCTCGCGCTGGCAGGCGCGGTAGTGGTTTCCGGATTCGTGGCATTGACGCTTTCGCCCATGATGTGTTCCAAGATGCTGAAACATGAGA
>DZCT01000051.1 GCA_022736535.1 Desulfatirhabdium butyrativorans
GAGATTCTTCGCTGCCCCTTCGCTCCGCTCAGGGCTTCGGCTCAGAATGACAGGGACATAGTTCATCACCTCTTCTACACCACTACCCGTGGTTAAATATTCATGTGCATTCGTGGTAAAAAAGTAAACGAAGGAGAATGTCTTACAATTCCTCCACCGTTAAGATATTGTTGGTGTAAATACACAGCGAAGCCGCAATTTTCATTGCTTCTTCCACGATTGTCTTTGCATCCATATCCGAATGCTTTATCAGCGCCGTTGCAGCAGCCTGTGCGGCAACGCCCCCGGAGCCGATGGCGACAACGCCTTCATCCGGCTCAATCACATCGCCGTTTCCTGAAATCAGAAATGCCCGGCTATTGTCCGCGGCAATCATGATGGCTTCAAGCCGTCTGAGATATTTGTCGGTCCGCCAGTCTCTCGCCAGTTCCACGGCTGAACGCGTCAGATTTCCGTTATACCGCTCTAATTTTGCCTCCAAACGCTCGGAAAGATTCATTCCGTCGGCGGCGCCCCCGGCAAACCCCACGATAATTTTGTCGTTGTAAATCCTTCTGACTTTTCTTGCCTGATGTTTGATGACCGTCTCATTCAGCGTCACCTGACCGTCGCCGGCAACCGCAAGTTTGCCCTTGTGCCTTACCGCAAGTATTGTTGTTCCGTGAAAATTCATAGTTGAAAATTGAAAGACTTTATCGGAAATTCAGTTTTGTTTCTCGCAAAGCTGGTTTTGTCTCTCGCAAAGGGCGCAAAGAACGCAGAGAAAAGCTTTTTTTTATAAAAAGAAGATGATGGAAGATTTCAGCTTTGTTTCTTTGCGAACTTTGCGGGCTTTGCGAGAAACGTTATCTAACCAAGAAACCCCTTTATTTCCGATAAGATATAGAGACTAAAAATTGAAATTGGAAACCGGACATTTCTGCATGACGACTTTCCGATTTCCAATTTCTGTTTTCCAATCTCAGGTTTTAAAATTTCAAAGCGCCATCAGCGATTCAAGCTCCCGCCAATCCTGCACTTCCGTAAAAGGATGATGTTCCCTGTTCCAGGGCTGTTTGAAAAGAACGGGCGTAATGCCCGCTTCCTTCAGTTGAAAGCAAGTCTCCAGACGGTCTTCCACAAAACAAGAAATCCCCCGATTCAGCAACACTTCCGCTTTTGCCTCAAACGAGCCGGTTGTCACTACCTCGATGGCTTCCGGATCCAGCGACAGATGCTGCGCCATCCAGTTGCGGATTTTTCCCGCATAGGGCCGGGCGGTCACAAACAGAACCGCCGGAACACAGCCCCGCCCCATCCGCTCTCTGCCGATGCGTCTTAAAACTTCAGGGGCTTGGGGCAGCGGCTCCAAAGCCGCGCCGTGGTTCCCGTCCAATATTTTGACGATGATTTCATCTATCAGCTTTGTCTCAAGTCCGAGGCATTCATTCAGCATATAGCAGGTAATGTTCTCATATTTGAGACCTTCGATATGATATTCATCCCGTGCAATGTCAAGAAACAGCTTCATGGTATTGGCAACCACGCCGTCAATATCAAAGGCAACGGAAGCCGGATCAATTTTGTGCTTTGTCATTTGTCGTTTGTCCCCGCTCAGAGAGAACAGCGGTCCCTTGCCTTGATGCAAATGATGCAAACAGACAGCAGACAAGGGACAGGAGACCGGAAAATTACGCTGCTCTCCGTGTTTTTTTCTTGAGCCGGATGATGCGGCTTCTGTAAACGGCTGACATTTTGGCATCTTCCGCCTTGATCGCCGCTTCCCGCTTTGCTTTCATCTCTCTGATTTTTACCTTTATTTCCCGGACAGTGGCATCTGCGCTTTTGCCGACTTCTTCCTCAATGCCTCTTGCCTTTTTGATGGCGGAAATCAGTTCCGGTTTGTTCATTCCGTGAACACCTGAGATTTCAGGAATTTCCTTTGCTTCTTCCCGCAATTCTTTGGCGGTCATTTTATCCAGCGGTTTTTTCTTGGCTTCCTTTTTCTTGCTGCCCATATCTGACAAATCTCCTTATTCATCTTTAATTTTTAAATAAAATTAGGAGTTACTCAGTCGGAATTTCCGCATCGGAAAAATGAACCGCTTTTATTTAACCGCAAAGTACGCGGAGGAGAACGCAAAGGACGCAGAGTTCTGAAATATATCTTTGCGGACTCTGCGCTTTCCTTCGCGTACTTTGCGGTTAAATAAAAAAGGATATTTTCAACTGCGTAACTCCTATAAAATAAAAGATGCTACGCAGTCGGTATTTGCCTTTCAGATAAAAGAACGGAACGCAAAGGACGCAGGATTGTGATCTTTTATCTTTGCGCGCTTTGCGTTTCATTTTTTATAAAAACAAAAGCAAAAATTTCAACTGTGTAACTCGTAAATAAAAAGAAGAAACTATAACCCATTTTTTCTTAATGTGTCAACACTTACTTATCGGCTTCAAATTTTTTCCTGTTATTTTCCTGTTAAATGAATGGCGCGCTTGTTCCCGCTCGGAGGGGAAACCTCAATAAAAGATAATTATTTCCGATAAAGTCTAAAATTGTCCGGCAATGCCTTTGCCCTGCGAACCGCTCAAAATCATCTTGACAGTAAGCTTTTTTTAATGTTATATAAGGAATTTTTAGTTAAGGAGTTCATTCTATCCTTGCTCCGGTCCGACCGGGGCTTTATATCCGTAAGGAGGCTGTATGAAACGGTACGAAACCACTATTATTATTGATCCTGACGTTTCAGATGAAGAGCGGGATTCTTTTATCGGAAAGATAAAAGACCTGATTCTTCAGAAAGAAGGCTTTCTGGTCAAACTTGACAAATGGGGTGTCCAGAAACTGGCTTATGAAATCAGGAAAAAAATCCGGGGATATTACACCCTGGCAGATTACTGCGGAACAGGCGCGCTGGTGGCTGAAACAGAGCGATTCTGCCGGATTGATGACCGGGTGCTGAAATATATGACCATCTTGTTGGAAGCACAGGTTGATCTTGAAGCTCTGAAGAAAAAAATGGCTGAAGCGGAAGCCCAGTCCCAAGCCTCTGCCCAGAAGGCGGAAGCAGACAAGGCGGCTTCTCCTGACAGTTCCGATGCTGCCAAACCCAAAGCAGCGGAACTGAGCGATAACGAAAAAGATAACGAAGAACCAGAATCCAAAGAAGAGGAAGAATAAGATGCCTGCACCATCTCGTTACCCCAGAGGGGGAGCTGCCGGAACAGCAACATCAACAGCGCCGCCCATGAAAAGAAAAAGAGTTTTTCATCGCCGTAAAGTTTGCCGTTTTTGTGCGGACAGCAACATCGTCATTGACTACAAAGATTCAAAAATGCTCAGATATTTTATCACGGAGCGGGGTAAGATTATCCCCAGACGCATCTCCGGAACCTGTGCAAAACATCAGCGCGCTTTGACGCAGGCAATTAAACGGGCCCGCACCATTGCATTGCTGCCTTATGTCGGAACAATGGAATAATAAAGGGGTCAGAGGTCAGAGGTCAGAGGTTCGAGGTGTGCCTCTGACCCCGAACCCCTTACCTCTGACCTTTTCCGGAGACAGGAAACGTGCCTCAGACGCTTCAGGGAGAAATATCAAAAAACATCGGGGGCGGGATTGCGCTCACGGTTTTTATGTGTGCGGCAGCGGCTTACATACCGGTGATCGGTTTTTTCTGTTCCCTGTTTATCCCATTGCCCATACTCTTTTACCGTTCAAAACTCGGCAGAAAAATCGGGGCAATTGTCCCGGGAGCGTCGCTGGCAATCATGCTCCTTCTGATCGGCAGGATAGGCTTCGACATATTGTTTTTTGCCGAAATGATGCTGATCGGTTTTGTTTTAAGCGAACTGATAGAGATGAATCTCTCAGTGGAAAAAACGGTTTTCTATGCCTGCGTTGCGGTCTTGTCTGCGGGAATTGCCGGACTGATTTTTTACAGCAATCTGTCCCAGAAAGACCTTATGCCGATCATATCGGAGTATGCGGCAGAGAATCTCAGGTTCATCATGGGGCTGTACGAAAACGCGGGGATGCCGGAAGAAAGCGTTCAGATGATTTCAAATTCTCTGCAAAATCTTCAGTATGTGATGGTGCGGATGATACCGGCAATGGCTATATCCTTCACGCTTTTTGCGGTTTGGACAACGCTTCTGCTGGCAAAGCCGCTGTTGAAAAACAGAGGTTTATTTTATCCTGATTTCGGGCATCTCAAACTGTGGAAAGTCCCCGAAAAATTGGTATGGGCTGCCATCGCGTGCGGATTTCTGCTTTTTTTCCCGGATAACAATTTGAAACTGCTTGCTGTAAACGGTCTGATGATGCTGATGACCGTTTATTTTTTCGGCGGCATCGCGATTGTTTCTTTTTATTTTGAAAAAAAACGCTTTCCTGTGATCGTGAGAGTGATGATATACAGTCTGATAGCCTTTCAGCAAATATTTCTGCTTTTAGTTATCGGACTCGGTTTTTTTGATATGTGGCTGAATTTCAGAAAAGCAGGAGCGGATAAATAGTGTAAATATTCGCAGGGGCCGGCTGCCGGTCTGCCCCTGCCGACAAAGATACGAGGTTTAAAAATGAGAATCATCTTAAATGAAACCATAGAATCGCTGGGCATCATCGGCAGCGAAGTAATGGTATCTGACGGTTATGCACGCAACTATCTTCTGCCCAAGAAAAAAGCAGTTGCGGCAACGGTTTCAAACCGTAAAATGATAGACCAGCGGAAAAAGAAAGTTGATCTTCAGATTGCCAAAGAAAAGGGGCTTGCCGAAGAAATGGCAAAGCGTCTGGAAGGCTTGGGCTGCAAGATCGTTGCAAAAGTCAGTCAGGAAGACCGCCTTTACGGCTCTGTCACGGCAAGAGATATTCTTGACGCGATGGAAAAGAAGGGCGTTAAAATTGAAAAGCAGATGCTTTTGTTGAGCGAGCCTATCAAAACACTGGGGAAATTCAGCGTTTCTGTTCGGATTTATAAAGGTGTGGAGGCTGAAATCACGGTGGAAGTCGTACCGGAATGATTTAGGGGTCAGGGGTGAGAGGTGAGGGGTTAGAGGTGCGCCTCTGACCTCTGACCTCTCACCTCTCACCTTTTTTTCTCAATGACCCACAGCCAGCCGAAAACTCAAGCTTATTCATCCTTTGATCATCTTCTGCCGCCCCGAAATCTGGAGGCGGAAGAATCCATACTCAGCGCCATCCTGATTGACAGCAGCACGCTGCTTGATATTGTCGAAATTCTGTCTCCCGAAGATTTCTACAATTCCAAACATCAGAAAATCTTTGATGCCGTATTGGCGCTTTTCAGGAAAAACGAACCGGTTGACACGGTGACGCTCCTGAATATGTTAAGGGAGCGGGGACATCTGGAGGAAATCGGAGGCGTCAGTTATCTCGCACGCCTGATAGATGAAGTGCCGCTGGCGGTCAATGCGCCGTACTATGCCAAAATCATTCGGGATAAAGCATGTCTGAGGCGGATGATCGAGAAAGCCGAGATCATCCGAAGGCGGTGTTTTGAGGACAGGGGCGATGTGGATGAGGTGATTGATTTTGCCGAGCGCTCCATTTTTGAAGTGTCGGAAAGCAAAATCAATCAGAGTTTTTACCCTCTCAGCAAAATCATCAATGACAATATTGACACGCTGGAAAAACGTCAGGAAAACCGTGCATTGGTGACCGGCATTCCCACGGGATTCAGCGAATTGGACAAGATGACCGCAGGGTTTCAGAAGTCGGACCTGATTATTCTGGCGGCACGTCCGAGCATGGGAAAATGTTGCGAAGCCGGGACGGAAATTGTGCTTTCAGACGGCGGTATTGTCACAATAGGCGAAATTTACCGGCGCAGACAGGCGCGGATTCTCACATTAAATGACACAATGAGATTCCATTTTACGGAACCGTCCGACTTTGTTGATGACGGGAAAAAAACTGTTTTCCGTGTGACCACCGGACTGGGGCGCTTTGTGGAAACAACATTGACGCATCCTTTTCTGACGTTGCAGGGATGGAAACCGCTTTCCGAACTGGCGGTCGGGAATAAAATCGCCGTACCCCGCAAAATCGCTGTTTTCGGTACGGAAGCCATGCGGGAATGCGAGATAAAACTGCTTGCCTATCTTATCGGAAACGGGAATTTAACGGGTGCCTGTCCGAGATTCAGCAATAAAAATCCTCAGATTCTGGCTGATTTTATCGGCGCAGTTGAGGCATTACAGAACTGTCCAAATTTCCAAGCCGAGTTTATACCCGAACCGATATTCAAGTTGTCCCGTCATCAGCTTGTCTTATTCCTGAACCGCCTTTTCGCGACGGACGGCTGGGCTTGTGTGCTGAACAGCGGTCAGGCGCAGTTGGGCTACAGCAGCGTCAGCGAAAAGCTGATTCGGCAGGTGCAGCATCTTTTACTGCGTTTCGGTATTATCGGAAAAATCAAAAAACGTCGGGCAGTCTGCGCGGGAAAATATTTTTCTGCTTGGCAGTTGGATATTACCGATGCGGAGTCAATTCAAATTTTTATTGAAGAAATCGGCATATTCGGCAAAGAAGAATCGCTTGAAAAAATAAAAGCCGCCTTTACATCCGGAGCGCTGAAATGTAATTTTAGCACATCAGCTCAAAGCGAAGTCTGTTGGGATGAAATTGTCTCCATAGAAGCTGTCGGGGAAAAACAGGTCTATGATCTGACCATTCCGGTTACGCATAATTTTGTCGCCAACGATATATGCGTTCACAACACCGCGCTGGCTTTGAATATCGCCAGAAACGCGGCTGTAAACGCCGAGGTGCCGGTCGCGGTATTTTCGCTGGAAATGTCGAAAGAACAATTGTCCATGCGGATGCTCTGTGCGGAAGCAAGAGTGGATTCGTCCCGTGTCAGAAGCGGCTTTTTCAATCCTGATGAAGACTGGCGGAAACTGACCGAAGCTGCCGGAAATCTCTCCGAACTGCCTATCTATATAGATGATTCCGCCAATATCTCCGATATGGAAATCCGGGCAAAAGCCCGCCGGCTCAAGATGGACAAAAAACTCGGACTCATCATCATTGACTACCTGCAACTGATGAAAGTCCGCTCCTCTGCGGAGCGCAGGGATTTGGAAATTGCCGAAATATCGAGATCGCTCAAGTCCTTGGCAAAAGAACTTGATCTGCCGGTAATCGCGCTTTCCCAGTTGAACCGGAAATTGGAAGAGCGCGGGGATAAACGCCCGATTTTATCTGATTTAAGAGAAAGCGGCTGTCTGGCTGGTGATACATTGATTTCACTTTCTGACGGCAGATATATTCCGATAAAGACGCTTGTTGACCAGCAGATCAAAGCACAAGTTTTTGCAATCAATGAAACAAATCTGAAAATAGAAAACATAGGCATTCGCAATGCTTTTTCAAGCGGAATAAAGCCTGTTTTCCGCTTGGAAACTTCATCAGGAAGGACATTAAAGGCAACAGCAAATCACAAGTTCAGAACGCTTATGGAATGGAAACGTCTCGATCAGTTAAAAATCGGAGAACATATCGCTGTGCCGAGATGCGTTTCAGATTATCATTTTGAGCGTTCAGACTGTCATTTTGAGCGTTCAGACTGTCATTTCGAGCGGAGCGAGAAATCTTGTCCTTCCGCCGTAAAGATTTCTCCTCACTTCGTTCGTCGAAATGACAGCGGGAGCGTTCATCGAAATGACAGCGGAAGCGTTCATCTAAATGACAGCGGGCCGGACAGCGACGTTTACTGGGATAAAATCCAGAAAATTGCTTATGCGGGAGAAGAAGAAACATTCGATTTAACCGTGCCTGTTCACCATAATTTCATTGCGAACAACATTCTCGTACACAACAGCCTCGAACAGGATGCTGATCTTGTTGCGTTTATCTACAGAGACGAAGTTTACAACAAAGATGAAAACAACCCGAACAAAGGTCTGGCAGAACTCATCGTGGCAAAGCAGCGAAACGGTCCCGTGGGAACTGTCATGCTGACATTTATCAACAAATACACCCGGTTTGAGAACCCGGCAATCTGATGGCGGAACTCAAGCAATCCGGAGTGCGAAAATGAAATTTTCGCAATGTGGCAAAAATGAAATTTTTGCACTCCGGAGGGATCACATCACGGGAGGAAATATGAAACGCATTTTCGGAAATACCGGCGGACTGAAAGCAAATCATATCCGCAGGCTTGAAAATTTATACCGTCGCCGTGTGCCGCCTGAATTTCTCATCACGCCGGAGATCGCCCGAGACATCGGCAGGCTCTCGTATGAAATCCGCCGTCAGATCGGACTGCTCATAGACCGCATGGGCAAAATCGCTTACGTTATCGCAGGCGACCATCAGCGCATTGTGATACCGGACACGGACGAATACCGAACCGCAACCGCGCCCGGACGCCTCAAAGGACTGCGATGTGTTCACACCCACTTAGCGGACGAAAGTCTCACACGGGATGATATGACCGACCTCGTGATGCTCCGGCTTGACATCATGGCTGCTGTCACCCTTGACGATGAAGGACTGCCGCATCAGTTTTACATGGCGCATATCCTGCCTGCAAACGCTGATGACAGTCCTTATCAGGTCTTTCCGCCCCTGCGTTCCCATCAGTTGGATATCGGATGTCTTGAAGTCATTCAGGCTTTGGAAACCGAACTGGCACAGAGCATCCGCTCTGTTGTCAGCCTCAAGGGACCGGATGCGGATGCAAGCAGAGAAGGGGCATTGCTTGTGAGCGTAACGACTTCCTCCAAACGCAGCGCGGAAGAATCGCTGGCAGAACTGAAAGAACTTGCCTTATCCGGCGGCATTACGGTTGCGGATACGGTCTTGCAGCATCGAAAAGAAGCGGATTCCCGTTTTCTGATGGGAAGCGGAAAATTGCAGGAACTCATCATTCAGGCGCTTCAGCAGAGCGCGGGGATGCTGATTTTCGATCAGGAACTGAACCCTTCGCAGATTCGCTCCATCACAGATCAGACAGATTTGAAAGTCATTGACAGAACCCAGTTGATTCTCGATATTTTTGCCCAGCGCGCGCAGACCCGCGAAGGAAAACTTCAGGTGGAACTTGCCCAGCTCAAATATCTCCTGCCCCGTCTTGTGGTAAAAAACACTGCCATGTCGCGTCTGACCGGCGGCATCGGCGGCAGAGGATCCGGTGAAACCAAGCTTGAAATCAACCGGCGCCGGGTGCGGGACCGCATCAAACGGCTCACAGACGAGCTTGATCTTGTCATCAAACAGCGCAAACAGCAAAAGTCAAAGCGGGACAAAAAAGAACTGCCGATCATTTCTATTGTCGGATACACCAACGCCGGAAAATCCACGCTTCTCAATACGCTCACCAAGAGTCATGTGCTGGCGGAAAGCCGTCTGTTTGCGACATTGGACCCTTCCAGCCGCCGGCTTCGCTTTCCGAGAGATTTTGAAGTCATCATCACAGATACGGTGGGATTTATCAAGGATTTGCCCAAAGACCTGATGGTGGCTTTCCGCGCCACTCTTGAGGAGCTTGAAAGCGCAAATCTGCTGCTTCATGTGATTGACATCAGCAATCCCCGTTTTGAAGAACAGATCAAATCGGTGGAACACATTCTCAATGAACTGAAATTAGACAATATTCCGGTTATACGGATTTTGAACAAACAGGACCTCGTGGATAAAGAAACCGCGGACCAGCTTGCAAAAACGCTTGAGGGAACGCCTGTTTCCGCCAATGACCGCCGCACGCTCATTCCTCTGATTGAAAAAATGCAGACCATGGTGGAAACCCTGAAACAGGGCGAAAGCGATGATTCAGCCCCTGAGATTTGACAAGCTTTTAAAGCAGTGGTATAAAAATTCAGTGATGCCATTTGCGAGTCTGCAAACACCATTCAACATCGGGAGGAATTTCAGTCATGATCAGAAAAAAACTAAAAATATTGAGTCAAATGCTGCCGGTCCTTTTTCTGGCGTTTATCGCAGAAACTTCTGCCGTTTATGCGGAAGCCGGCCGTATGATCTGGAAATATCAGACTGGCGGAGGAATCTATTCTTCTCCGGCAATCGGCGCGGACGGAACAGTTTATATAGGCAGTTCGGATCAATATCTTCACGCGGTAAAATCTGACGGAACGCCCCTATGGAAATATCTGACCGGGGGCGCAGTATTTTCATCCCCGGCTGTTGCGGCGGACGGAACGGTGTATGTGGGCAGTGACGACCATTATCTTTATGCGGTAAACCCTGACGGCACGCTGAAATGGCGTTACGAAAAAATCGGCGGGGAAGTCAAATCTTCTCCCGCTATCGGCGATGACGGCACTGTATATGTCGGAAGCATGGACGGAACAATTTACGCAATAGATCCGGACGGCAACCCCAAATGGTCTTATGCCACAGGAAGCAACGATGTAAATTCTTCTCCGGCTGTGGGCGCTGACGGACTGATCTATGCAGGATGTACGGACAAACAGGTTTATGCTTTGATGGGTACGTCGGGAACCCTTATGAAGAAATATCCGACCGGAGGTATTATAAAGTTTTCTTCTCCTGCTCTTTGGCATGACGGAACAGTTTATATCGGCGCATGGGACGGCAAGCTTTATGCCCTGAATCCTGACCGCACTGTGAAGTGGACTTACACGACAGATGATGCCATAGAATCTTCTCCGGCTGTGGGCGCGGAAGGCACGGTTTACATGGGAAGCATGGACGGAAATCTTTATGCTGTAAATCCTGACGGCTCGCTCAAATGGAAATATCAGGCATGTGAAAACTGCTCTGAGACTGTGGGAATTTTTTCTTCCCCGGCAATCGGAATGGGCGGAACGGTTTATGCAGGAAGTATGGACACCTATCTTTATGCGGTCAGGCAGGAGGGAACCCTGCAATGGCGTTATAAAACCGATGGAGCGATTTATTCCTCTCCGGCTGTGAAATATGACAATACTGTATATGTGGGAAGCGAAGACGGTTATCTCTATGCCATAGAAGGCGATCTGCCCTGGCCGTATAATGAATATCCGAAATCTGCAAACGGATACGCGCTGTCTGCCTGGCCCAAATTCGGGCAGAACAACCTGAATCTTCGCAGAGTGCCGATTCTTCGGCTCACATTTCCGGAAAAGACCGAAGCAATTCCGGGTCAGACGGTTTCTCTGCCCGTAACGCTCGACAATATCAAAAATGAAAGCGTTTATAATTTATCGGTAAGTATTCACTTTGAGCAAAACAAAATTGAAATCAAAAAGGTGACATCCGCAGAAACCGCCGCTAAAATCACAACAGACAATCTGTCCGGACAAATCTCCATCCGATTTCCGTCCGGCTCTGTGTCTGCGCCTTACACCATGCAGAATGGAAACATTGCGGAACTGGAAATTTTTCTGACTGAAAATGCGAAAATAGGCGAAGACACAACGCTGACCTTTTCCGAAGCCAAAATCAATTCGCTGCCGGTCACGACCCAAAACGGCATCATCAAATTTGTTCCGGCTGCCTGTCAGATTTCCGGAAATGCGGCTTATTTCAAAGACAAATCGCCGGTTTCCGATGTCACACTGGCGCTTGCGGGAAAAAATTCTTATACCGAAACGACAGACGCTACGGGCAATTACACATTTTCCGGCGTACCCCCGGGAGATTACACGCTCACGCCGTCGAAAACCGGCGATCTGAAAGGACTGAGCGCGCTGGATGCGGCAAAAATTCTGCAACATGCCCGAAGCAAAATTCAACTGAACTGCGCTGAGAGCAAAGCCGCAGATGTGAACAAAGATTCGCAGATCAATGAAACAGATGCTGTCGCTGTCGCAAAATGTTCGGGAGAACGGGAACTTGCTTTGGAATGTCAGATGAATGAAAGCAAGATCAACTGGGCATTTGTGTCAGACCCCGACGCGGCTTGTGAGAGCCAGCATTCAGCCTTGACCTTTGCGCCTTTAGAATCGGACAAGACAGATGCGGATTTTGTCTCAATGCTTCTCGGAGATGTGAGCGGAAACTGGTATGCGCAGAACAGAACGCCTGCAACAAAGGATTCGGTTTTAAAAGACATTCTGCCGGTAATTGAGATAAAAGCCCTGCCGGAAGGCACCATCAGCATTCCGCTGGCATTGGCTCAGGAAACAGCAGCAATGCTCGGCGTTGATCTTGTCATTCAGTACGACAACGATGCGCTTGAATTAGCAGAAGCAACGCTGACCGGCGGAATTTTGGACAGTTGGAAAGAAAATTTGCAGGTAATCAAAGATGATAAAGGATTCGTAGCGATCAAAATTTACGGCGCGGATGAAATCACAGGCGCCGGAAACGTGCTGTTTCTGAAACTGAAGGTTATCGGCGCGCTCGGTGCAACGGCTTCATTGTCCATAGAAAAACTTGAATGCAATGAAACTGCCGTATCCGGCGGATTCGGCGTAAATGACAGCATCGCCTTGCAGGTGAATGTTGTCATAAAATACGAAGCCGGCGACATTGATCACAGCAAGGTTATTGACTTGCGGGATGCGGTGCTGGCATTGCGAGTCTCAGCCGGCGTCACCGGCACGGAGAAAATTTTTCTCGACGCAGACACAAACGGAGATGAAAAAATCGGAACAGAAGATGTCAGTTATATCTTGCAGGTGATTTCAGGTTTACGGAGCAGTCAGTGAAAAGGTAGTGATGCAAAAGCGGTGATCTGTCATTCTGAGCGAAGCGAAGAATCTCTTTCCCGCAACGAGTCACTTCGCTCCGCTCAGGGTAACACAGAGGGACATTTGAAAAATAACTGTCATTCTGAGCGAAGCGAAGAATCTCTTTCTCGTAGCAAGACCCTTCGTTCCGCTCAGAGTGACATTTCCGGATCATTGCTTTTATACCGAATCTCTGTTGAAAGTATTCTCTGATTTTCTTTCCCACAGAGCGCACAGAGCAGGAAAAAACCGCAGAGGACACAGAGTTTTTTAAAATAATTCTCTGTGATCTCCGTGGACTTTTTTTTCTCTGTGAACTCTGTGGGAAACCCCCTCCGGGCCAATGTGTATCCGGTCGCCAAAGAGAAGTTCAAATGGGAAGTTCGGGATGAATTCGATGCTTCCGACAGCAAGTATGATCTGGAAACCGATGCCGGGACAAAACAGTTGTGGGATGACATCACCAATCTCATGCCGTCTCACTGCACCGCCAACCCCAAGGGAGAAGGATGCTATGATCTGATTATCGCCTTTGTTTCGGATCGTTCCGGCACATATCCCGAAGGAAGGACTCAGGGTTTTACTTATGGCAAGCCGACCAATATTGTGGTTGCCAAAGATGAGGATGCACCGGCAACGGTTGCCCATGAGATTGCCCATACCTACGGTATCGGCGACACATATAACGGCGGTTCTTTCCGGTGCAGCGTGAATCCGGCACCTGCCAGTTTCACAGGCAAAGACTGGGATAACCGTGAACAGAATGTACAATGTACCGCACAGGGACGGGAGCCGTTGGGAGAGATTTCCGCCACCAAAATTCCGGAGGATCAGCATCCATACGAAGTGGACGGACGGGGGGCTTTGAAGGACATGGCGTGTTATATGGGTTCAGGAGGTCAGCAGGCGCAATTCTGGACAACTCAGGAAGCCTACAACCATCTGTTCACGCAGTTGGCACCTTCCGTAGCGAAGAGAGCCACCCGTGAGTCGCCGGTACGCGTATTGGCGTTTCAGGGATTTATAAAGGCGGACGGAACAGTGGAAGAACCTCTCGATCCATGGGAATCCTTTATGGACGATACGGTGCACACCGATACGACAGGCGTTTACATGATCAGAGCTGTTGACGCCGGAGGAAATACAGTCGCCACTCAGAAATTAGACGTGCAGTTCAATATTCTAAGTACGCCGCCGGATCCGATAAAAACATTGGAATGGGCGCCGTTTGAGGGCGTCATTCCGTTTCCTGAAAACGTCAAAAAATTCGAGATTGTCAAAGACGATGTTGTAAAGGCGACAAAAACCGTCAGCGCCAATGCCCCGACCGTCAGCAGCGTGAAACCTGCCACAGCGGGAGAAACAGTTTCCGGTCAGTATTCCATCACATGGAATGCCGAAGACAAAGACGGAGACAGCCTGAGCTATACAGTGGAATACAACTCCGATGTTGTCGGCGCTCCCAATAACTGGATGATTCTGGATAGCGAGATTGAAGAAAAAAAATGGGATGAGGATTTCAGCAGCCTGAGCGGCGGAGACAATGCGGAAATCCGCGTAACCGCAACAGACGGAATCCTGACAGCCGTTGCGGAAAGCGCCGTATTCAAAGTCCCGTTCAAAAAGCCCGAAGTGTTCATTCAGGAACCGGAATGGGGAACCAGCTATGAAGTCGGCGATGAAATCATGCTGGAAGCGGATGTGTATGATGTTCAGGATGAATGGCTTGCCAATGACAAGCTGGTATGGACATCAAGTATCTCAGGACAGATCGGGAAGGGAACGAATTTGG
The DNA here is from genome assembly GCA_022736535.1 of Desulfatirhabdium butyrativorans. Lineage (GTDB taxonomy): Bacteria > Desulfobacterota > Desulfobacteria > Desulfobacterales > JAIFKL01 > JAIFKL01. Next base: position 14,436 of record DZCT01000051.1, read on the forward strand.
TCAAGGAACTGTCTGCCGGAGAGCATGTCATCACTCTGACAGGAACCAACAGCAAAGGGCTTTCAAGCACTGATTCTCTGACGGTGTTTGTCGGGAATGTGACGACAGAGTATATCGCCGAAGGAGACGAGGAGCCGGTTGTTCTGACCAATACTTTCAATAATGCAACGACATCTGTTACCGTACCGGCAGGCCTTGTTACGGCAGATACGGAACTTTCCTACACGTATCTGAAGGAGCCTTCGGCAAGCACGCTGCCTGCCTTTGCATACAAAGGCAGATATTTCAGTCTGAGTGCGGAAGCGGAACAGAGCGCTGACAACTGGGTTGAAGTCAGTGATTTGAAGGTAACGGTGAAACTGGAAAATCTGAATCTGCCTGCCGGTGTCAGCCTGGGTTCACTGAAACTGCTCCGTTGGGATGGGACAGCATGGACAGATTCCGGCGCAACATATGATACCGCTGTTGACGGCATACTGGGCGCAACCGTCAGCAAAATGGGCGAGTATGCACTGGTCGGCGTGGAAAAGCTGATACCCGGTTTGGAGGCGGCGATTCGGGTATTGAAGATTCTGACAGAAATACCGGATACTTCAGCTTCCGATCTGAATTTCGCCGGAGGCCCGGGCATCGGACTGGAGGATGCGGTCTTTATTCTTCAGTCAGTGGCCGAACAGCAGCAGTAATGATGTTATTAAAAGTCCGCTTGAGAAGAGCGGACTTGAATCTCAAGAGGCAAATTCGGTAGCGGTGTAGAAGAGGTGATTCACAGAGACGAGAGAATTTCCCGGTTCGTCCGAAAAACGCCTTCCTTTTCAGAAGAACCTGAGAACCGCACAGGAGCAATACTGCTTTTCATGGTAGTGGTGTAGAAGAGGTGATGAACTATGTCCCTGTCATTCTGAGCGCATTGAAGAATCTTTTATTATAACAGCGTATTATAAAAACAGAGATTCTTCACTCCGTTCAGAATGACACCCCGAAATCACCTATTCTACACCACTACCCAGATTCCTTTCGCAGACGAAGATGATGAAAAATTTGTTGACTGTGCCGTGTGCGGAAATGCTGACTTTCTGATTACAAACGACAAGAATTTTAACATTCTGAAAAATATTGAATTTCCTAAATTGAAAATTGTCACAGCAGATATTTTTATTGAAAGATACCTTTAAATTCGGTATGATAAAGAAAAGTAGGAGTTACGCAGTTGACTCGGAGCAGCGAGCGCAAGCGGGCTGAAAAAACACTCATTCGCTTATCGCTGCTCCGAGTCAACAACTGCGTAACTCATAAAAAGTATAACTCGGCGGTAAAACGGACGGCTGTCGCTGCCGCTTATTCTGAGCGTTATCCTCGAATAAGCTCAAATCCGTCTGTTCATCCGGGCAATTTTTCACCGGACAGAACCCGCTCCGCCCGCAGACAGCGCAACGCATCCCGAACCGTCCCGAATCCGCTCCGACACCCGGTATCTCTGAAAGATAGCGAAGCGATTTTTTTCATATTTTTCAAAATTCAGCTTGACATCTGTTCATGCCTTGTGGTAGCTGCTTTTACAGATTTTCGGATGTTTTTTCTGAATGACATTATTATGAGAGAATAATAAAAAAATCGGAAACAGATTTCAGCTTTTTAACGGAGAAGGTGCAGACAGAAGAATCGAGCAGGGAAACGGCATTTCCGGCATAAAATTTGCATTTCTGCATAACATCCGATTTTGCATGTCAGCCGGAAACCGGCTAATACATCTTTTCGGATGACAGGCGGAAAAGAAACCGGCTAATCACTGGTTATGTGTTCAAGAGAGATAAACTAATGCTAATTATAGATAGAAATTGTTTTGCTGACGCTAAGAAATGGGTAGGTTTACTTTTTTCAAAGCACAAGAACAGTCAAGAGATTGTCGAATTTCTATCAAATAAAATTGAATACGCCAATAGAATCAACAGAGATAATTGGAACCTGAATTTGGCATCAAATGGTAACTTCCTTCGATTCAATGTAGGACAGGAATACTGTATCCAAATTGATGATATGGAAATTTTGATTCTTTGCCTAAAGCAATCCGTGCCTGAAAGTGTTAAAGAAAAAAGTGAATCATTACATTTTAGAGGATACAGCAGAAATATAGGCGTCGTAAATTCAACGAGTTTTAATGAAATACCAGATTGTTTGGTGAAAGTTCCAAATTCAATAGGTGTTGTAATTACAGAGAATGCAAAAAAATGGCTTCCTCTAATAGATAAAAGCAATTTCCAATTTATTGACTACGCCATATCAAATACAAGAATTTTACCGATGATGATAGGGGCTCATTCTGTTGGTGCAGTGGATTTTCTGTCAAGTATTATAGGCAGACATCTCCCAAATCCGTCATTTGCTTTAAACTCGGTCTATGAAAATGAAATCCTTATATCAAAGAAGATAAAAAAATTATCTGATGAGCAATTGGAAAAGCTGACACAAAAAGAACAATCTGAACCACGCAAAACAACAACAAATACATCTATATATATACGCAACCCTTACATAATTGAAAAAGCAAAGCGGTTAGCTGCTGGCAAATGTCAAGATTGCAGTCAATCAGCACCGTTTATAAATAAACTTACTAAAGAACCATTTTTAGAGGTTCATCATATAATTCCTCTGTCAGAAGGTGGTGAAGATAGCATTGATAATGTAGTGGCATTATGTCCAAACTGCCATAGAAAGAGACACTATGGATAAAGAACACATAACCAAGCG
>DZCT01000052.1 GCA_022736535.1 Desulfatirhabdium butyrativorans
CTATCCCTTTTTCACCGGAATGAAGCACCGCTTCCACCGGTTTTTCTTTGCTGCTCCGGAGTGCGAAAATGAAATTTTCGCATTTTGCTAAAATTTCGCTGCGCTCATTTCAGCACTCCGGAGGACAGGCCGCCGGCGCGCCCCTACTCTATCCCTTTTTCACCGGAATGAAGCACCGCTTCCACCGGTTTTTCTTTGCTGCTTTCGACTTTGATCCTGCCGTCGGCGCGGTAAAAAGTGATTTTCGATCCGGTAATGGAATCGTTTCCGCTGCTGATTTTGGAACTTGAACCTGTCAGAACCAGCACCTTATCGAGTGTCGTATAAACCGCCTGATCGGATTCCGCCACTTTATCTTCAAATTTGATTTTTACGCCGCCCTCTGCAATGATTTTTTCGACCGAATCTTCGTTTGAGGCTGATTTTTCTTTGTTATCCGAAGTCGTCTTGTAAAAAATTTTAAGACTGTTTGCCGTAATGACGGTGCTGCCCTGAACGGCTCTGACATTTCCCGTAAATTCAGCATATTTTGCCCCGCTGTCAACCGTCAGGCTTGCGGCGGAAACCTGAATCTTTTCCTGTCCTTTTCCTGTCGTTTTGACAGCGGCATTTTCCGCATATACGCGTGTCTCCGCCGCGCAGAGCAGCATCAGAATAAGAAATAAAAATAGGGATTTTGCCGGATTACAAGGCAACATTCTGCTGAAATGCTCCTTTCACATTTCCCTGAAATACGGTCCGGTTGGTGTTCAGATCAAAAAACATCGCATCAGCCGCAAGGTCAAATGCAGAGCCGATGATTTCTACCGGCGATTTTGAAGAAAATATGCGCTTCTCATGTTCGTAATACAGTTTTTCGGTTTTGAGATTATAGTCTTCATTTTTTACAACAACATTTCCGGTAACTTCAATGTCATTGGAATCTGTTTTCAGAATACCCTCATTTGCCGTGAGATAGACTTTTCTGCTGTCTTTCAGGAAAAATGTCACGGACAGGTCTTGGAAAACCGCCTGTTTTTTTTCATTAAGATATTTTGCCGAAACGCTTTCCAGACTCCATTCCGTGACGCCGTTGCGGGTGGCGGTCTGCCGAATCCTGCCCGCAGAGATGCTTGTCCCTTCTTCAATCAGCGAAATTATTTTTTCAGGCTTGCTCAGAATCCGGCGGTAATCCGCAAATATCGCTGTCAGAAGGCCCAGAATCGCCAGAATGATCAGGAGCAGAAACATTTTTAAATTTCTGTTAAAAAAAGCGCTGTTATTTTTTAACAAGCTGTTTCCTTTTTTTCGCCGCTTTTTTCGCCACGAATGGACACCAATTTTTCACGAACAAAAGCGCACGAATTGTTATCTCGTTCCCACGCTCTGCATGGGAATGCAGCCCGGACGCTCTGCGTCCGCCTGTCACATAAAATTTTCCGTCACTTTTTCCCAAAGCCCCTGCGCCTTCAGTATGGCTTCGCAGATTTCCCTTACCGCGCCTTTGCCGCCGGGCGCGAGGGTTACGATGTCGGCTCGTTCAAGCACGGTTTTATGGGCGTCGGAAACCGCAACCGAAAGCCCGACCAATTTCATCAGGGAAATATCCACGATGTCATCTCCGGCAAAAGCGATTTGTTCAGGATTTATGCCGGTTTGTTCCAGCACCGCAGGCAGCACCGCCGCCTTATCCCGCACCCCGTCAAAAATAAGGTCAATGCCGAGATTTTTACAGCGATGATGAAGGGCTTTCGAGCTTCTTCCGGTCACAATGCCGATGGTTATCCCGGCTTTCATCAGAAGTCTTGCTCCCACGCCGTCCCGTGCATTGAAGGCTTTGATTTCGTCTCCCTCGCCGTCATAAATGATGCTGCCGTCCGTCATCACGCCGTCAACGTCTAACAGCAGGAGTTTGATGCGTTTGAGTTTGTCGAGTTGGGAATCTGTGATATTCATAATATGCTATATGTTTCAGTGCATTGTTTCATCTGACAACGAGGTAAGCGGTCATCCGGGCTATCCGCTTGACCGAACGGTCAGGCTGGGATTATATCAAAAAACTATCAATTTTTGAAATCAATTGCTTTAATTTTAATATTCTGCAACGAAGCGTTATATAAATGTCTGCGTAATCTAAGCATTCCACTGTTCTTTCAACTTTATTTTTACGTTTTCTGCCGTTACTGTCCATATATGATTGATCAGCAAGCTGGTAGATTGTATGTAAGTCCATTGCAGGATGAGAGCGTAAAGTCATATCATCCGTGCAAGGATCAAAGCCCATATTTGATATTATTAACGAATTTGTAAGAATATTATCAATACATTTAAAGTGTGTGCATTCAGATAAAAACCATGATTCCACTTCATTTACAGCGACAACAATGTCAGTATTTTTCGGCAGCGGTTGTGTGATTGTTCGTCCGTTTTTTACAGTTCCTTTAATCAGTTCATTTTCAAATTTAGCCAAGTCTGTTTTCGGATACAAATCCAATAACCCGATAATTTCACTGTAACCTTTTGAAAATAATCGTTGATAATCTTCTAAGATTCTCGGTTTCACACCGCCGTCGCCTACACAATCCAAAATGAGGGCGTGATGCTTCGGATTAACCGGTTGTGAACTCGTTTTAGGATAAATATCTGTTTTATATCCTTTATTTGCGCCTCGAAATTGGCGAAGTTCAATTTCAATATTTTTTTGCCCTGCTATTTCTATGAGCAATTTATTGATAAAAAACTGCTCGGTTAAGCCCTCAACATAAAAAGCAATTTTCTTCATCTTTTCTCTTGGGCTTCAAAATTTTCAATATAAAATTCAGAGGATAAGAAATCAAAATTGCTAAGTCCGGTATATTGAAATTCTTCAAAAGTTTTTCTTGAATTTCGATAATTATAGAACAAAGATTTTTTTGGAATTCTTTGTATAACAGACCAATATTCTAAAGGCACTTTGTTCATCACAAATCTGTCATTTGTAGTCATAATGACTTGCACAGACGAGTCTTTTACTTTTTCAATAATAAGGTCTATTAAGCTTTTTGACCTCTCATAATCTAAGCCTTCTCCAATATCATCAATTAAAATGCAGCTTGGAATTTTTTTAAACAAAGAATAATTAAGCTGGATAAGCAACGATAAAGCTCTGAACATTCCCTGTGACATTTCTCTCTGATCTGTAATGTCTTCTAAATCAATTTCTTGAACATTTAAACCATAAGCAGAAATAGGAAAATGTCTTAAAAGTCCGGCAGTTATTTCTTTGATGTCATAAGAAATTGTTTTCATGTCATGAAGGATCGCTGTCTCAAAATCCGAGAATTGACGCTTCCCTTTAATAAAAATTTCTGCAACTTCATCGCCATCTTTTAAATTTACATCATCATCGTCTTTAATAGCATTTATATCTTTCAATAAAGCATTTTTACCTAATTGACTGCCAAAACGATAGTGATTTAAACTTTTTCCCCAAGCATACAATTTTTCAAAAAAAGAATGCTGCTTTTTGTCTCTTTTTGAAACAGCTAATACGGCATCATCGGTTTCAAAATCCAAGTCTTTCCCGGCGCCTTCATACCAAAGCTTGCCCTTCACCCGATCTAATCTCTTTTGACCGTCAACACTTAAAGTTTCCTGAGAAATTTTGCCATCCTTGAAATCCAAGTAATATTCAATCGAACTTGTATCGTCATTGAATTTCAATTGATATTCGGCTGTTCCATAGCCTAACGAAGCCAGTCGGGATAGCTGGGCGTCTCCCGACAATAAATCTGCAATATGGCGAATGGCATCAAGAGTTCTGCTTTTGCCTGAGGCGTTTTTGCCTGCAATCAGGGTAATCCTGTCAAAAGAAAGCCATTGTCCGAACTCGCCGTTTTGCGGTCTGCCTTCAAGAGACCATTCGTTGGGTTGCCCTTTAAAACGAGAAATTTTTATTTCTTTCAGTTGCATTTTTTATTCCTTTTGGTTTCTTGAAAAGCCTGACGAAAAAGTTCAGCAACAGTTTGATGCGCTTCAGTTTTTGGTGTTGGGAATCTGTAATGTTCATAATATGCTATATGTTTCAGTGCATTGTTTCATCTGACGTCAGGTTCACCGGCAGCCCGTCAAGGCTGTCTGCTGCAACGACCGACTGTCGGTTAATTCATTGGTTTAATCATAAATAATCATACGTCAATCCCTATTATCATAACAGGAATATCAATATCCGCCTCTCCCCGATTCTCCAAGTCCCAGACAAGCTGTTCAAAACAACTCACACCGCTACTCATTTCATCTGCCAACGCTTTAACCGGAACAATTTCTATTCCGGTGTCAATATATCCTAAATTTTTGAATATTGTCATTTTGGCAGCTACATTATAAACCATGAATGAATACTTTCCGAGTTGGACTTCAATACCAAGTTTTTGTTTCACAAAATCCATTTCTCGAAAGGCTCCTTTTCTAAGGGACTTTGCCTGATAACCTTCAACATAAAAATCAGTAGGATAATTACATTTAACTCTTACAGAGTTCCATCCTTTCTGATAGAGATAGGATTTAAACTGTTTGTTAAGTTCAACCGGCGAAAACAATATCTGCCCAGCCATGGTCTTTTCATGGCTTTCCTTTGATTTGCAGGATTCGGCGTCTATCTGAATGATACATTCGGAAACTTCCTTAAAAAGTTTGGAATATTTTGATTTAACTGTCTGTTCACCGTTGTTAAACGAATAAATTCCGGCTATTCTCATTTTATCGCTTCGTTTTCCAGCCATTGTCTGGGGATTTGAGAGACTTTTTCTCTTCCGGTCGGCTGATGAACAGGTTTGCCCAAAGGACGATAAGGGAGTTCGCCGGAAAATAACATATTCATCCTTCGCCGTGCTTCATCAATATATTTCGGTTCCCGTTCACATCCCATAGCCTTTCGATTATTTCTTACAGCCGCTAACAATGCCGAACCTACTCCGCTGAACGGATCCAAAACCCAATCGTTTTCATTTGTCATTGAAAGTACGCAACGCTCCGCCAGTTCAATCGGGAATTGGCAGGGATGAATCGTTTTTTCAGGATGATTCGCTTTTACATTGGGGATATTCCAAAGTCCGGTCTCCCATTCTTTAGCCATTAATTTCCATACATCGCTGGGATTTTTGCCTAAAGGATTGCCCGATGGAAGTCCGTATTTGGGACCGGGCCTGAAATTTGTTTTCCCCGGATATTTTGAAGGAACACGGACCGGATCAAGATTGAAAGTATATTCATCAGTTTTTGTAAACCAGAGCAATGTTTCATAACGTCCTGAAAATCTTAAAGAGCAATGCAAACCATGCTCGAAAGTCCATATAATACGGTTGCGGAGATGCAGCCCCAGCTTCCTGAATAATGAATAAAAATATATATCCAACGGAAACACTTCACTTTTGTCAACGTAATTGCCGACCTGCCAGCATAGCGATCCCTTTGGTGATAATATACGGCAAAGCTCCTTCAGAATCGGCGTCATATTCTCAAGGTAATGCTCCAGACGGGTCTGCGTTTCATATTCTTTTCCGATGTTATACGGCGGTGATGTTATTATCAGAGACGCAAATTCATCCGGGCATTGTGAGAGTATTTCAAGCGAATCTCCAAGAGCAAAGACTATATCTGAATTATCAGAATATGTGTCAGTAATTATTTTTTGCTCTTTTTCAAAAAGAGGTTCATATTCTTTTACTTTATAATTTATATAGTTATCTCCAATTTTTGACATATTCTGTCAATTACTCCATATCCGCTTTTTCAAAATCCTTGCTGATTGATTCAAAAATTGACGCATCGGGATTGTAAAGTTTCTGCAATTCAGACTGACCGGCTGCCAATATGTCAATCACTGAACCCGCGCCGTATAACATATTTTTTTAAGATTGATCCGTCTATCAGTTTTCATGGACAACTCTGCGATAACCGTATCGCTTACTTCACCGCTTTTCTGATCTCTTTAAGCTGTGAAAACAGTTCAAAAAGGCTGTCCAAGCGCAAAGAATTGGGACCGTCGCAAAGCGCACGGTCAGGGTCTTTGTGAACCTCCAGAAAGATGCCGTCCGCGCCGGCAGCCACCGCCGCTCTCGCCAGTATCGGCGCAAATTCCCGCTGTCCTGCGGAGCTTGTCCCCGCGCCCCCGGGCAGTTGAACGCTGTGGGTCGCGTCAAATATGACCGGATACCCGATATCCTGCATGATTTTTATGCTGCGGAAATCCGCCACCAGATTGTTGTACCCGAACATCGCCCCCCGTTCCGTGAGCAGAATCCTGTTGTTGCCCGCAGACAGCACTTTTTCTGTAACATTTTTCATATCCCAGGGGGCAAGAAACTGACCTTTTTTTATATTAACAGGCTTGCCAGTTTTTGCAACAGCTAAAATAAAATCTGTCTGACGGCATAAAAAAGCCGGAATCTGTATAATATCAAGAACTTTTGCAGCTTCGGCAATTTCATGAACCTCATGCACGTCTGAAAGAATCTTGACATCTAATTCTGACCTGATACGATTAAGGATTTCAAGTCCCGCTGTCATGCCCGGTCCTCTGTAAGAATGAACGGAAGTCCGGTTTGCCTTGTCATAAGACGCTTTGAAAATAAAAGGGATTTCCAACTGTTGCGTCAGCTTTTTGAGAAATGCCGCAATTTCAAAAGTCGTTTCAGCATCTTCTATGACGCAGGGACCTGAAATCAGAACCAGCGGACATCCCTGTCCCACAGAAATATTTTCGATTTCAACAATGTTTTTCATAACTCACTGTTTTAGGCGTTAAACGGGTTTATCTGTTTCAGCCCGGGCCGTTTTACGCCGCATTCCCACGCGGAGTGTCAATGCCGTCAAGTTAAGGGCGGATGCCTGGGGCTGATTTTAGCCTTTGGCCCCCCCTTGAGGGGGGCGGAGGGGTGTCCGCTCCGGACGCAGCAGCTCCGGTGAAATCTTCCGGCGCCGGAAACACCCCCCTGCCCCCCTCAAGGAGGGATTGCGGCTTAACTTAATGCCATTGACGCAGCGCGTGGGAATGAGAAAAAAACATGTAAAGGATTATAAACTTATTTTTCGTGCTTTTCGTTTCTTTCGTATTCCAATCAATGCCCTGTTTACCGTTTATGGAACGAAAAGTCAAGAAACGAAAAAAATAACCTTGATTACCGTCTCTTTAACTGCTATTGTCCGGAACAGGTATAAAGAATAAATATTAAGGATAAGTCATGGAAAAGTAAATGGAAAATTTTAAGGCAAAACTGATAACGGCAATATGTATTCTGTTGTTTGTCCTTCCCTTCCTATGGGTTCTGCGGATAAAATTAGAAGGGGAAAAACCGATGCTGAAAGTTGATCTTCCGTTTCCGGCAATCGGCGCGGCGCATGAACTTCCGATTTCCATATCCGATCAGAAAAGCGGCTTGAGAAGGATATGGATCACCCTCCTGAAAAACGACAGGGAATTTGTTCTGCTGAAAGAAGAATTTCCGAAAGTCGGTTTTCTCAAAGGTGGAGAAATACACGAAAAATTATTCAAGCTTCCGATCAAGCCGCGGGAATTGGGCATCGGCGAGGGCAATGCTGTTCTGCGTGCGGAGGTAAGGGATTTTTCGTGGCGGGGCTGGTGGAACGGAAATAAATCATATATCGAACAGGAGGTGATCATTGACATAAAACCGCCCCGGGTGGATGTGTTAAGTGAAATTCACAATATCACTCAGGGGGGGGCTTCCCTTGTCATTTACAGAATATTTGAACCCTGTCCCGACACCGGTGTTGTTGTCGGAAAAAATTTTTTTCCGGGATATTCAGCCGGGAATCTTATTCCGCAAAAGTCCTCTGCGCCGAAAGAAAGCGATGTGATCATGGCTTTTATCGCGCTGGACTACAGACAGGGGGCGGAAACCGATATTTTTATCAAAGCCGCGGACCGCGCCGGGAATATGACAAAAGCCGGGATTCGCTATTATATCGGAAGAAGAACTTTTAAAAAAGACACGCTCAATATTTCAGACAAATTCCTTGACTGGAAGATGCCGGAATTTGACGTGGATGTGATTCCGTCCGGGGAAAATCAGAACGAACCGCTTCCGTATCAGGTTGAAAAGTTTCTTACCATAAACCGGAAGCTTCGGGAAGAGAATGAAAAACAGTTTATGGAAATCGTGAAAAACAGCGATAACACCTTACACTGGGAAGGAATATTCATAGGACTTCCCGCATCGGCAAGACAGGCTTCTTTTGCGGATCGCCGGGGATACAAATACAACAACCGCATTATTGACACTCAGGATCATAAGGGGGTTGATCTGGCTTCGGTGTCCCATTCACCGGTACCGGCAGGCAACGCGGGAAAAGTGGTATTTACAGGATTTATCGGTATTTACGGCGAAACGGTGGTCATTGATCACGGAATGGGACTGTTCAGCTCGTATTCGCATTTAACCAGCATTGACGTGAAAAAAGGGCAGACGGTATCCAAAGGCGATATTATCGGCAGAACCGGTGTCACAGGGCTTGCCGCCGGGGATCATCTGCATTTCGGCATGATCCTTCACAATACCTTTGTCAATCCGATTGAATGGTGGGATGCCAGATGGATCAAAAACAATATTACCAATAAGATTGAACTTGCCAAAAGCAGAGTGAAATGAGAACGGGTCAGAGGTAAGAGGTGAGGGGTAAGAGGCATCCCCTCACCTCTTACCTCGCAACTCTGACCTTTCTCTTTTCAAAGGGGGTGACACAGAGATGAAAGAATATAAAATAAATAAGACTTATAAAGAGATCAATGAAAAAATCAAATCCGGCAAGGCGGTGGTGGTCACAGCAGAGGAAATGATCGGCATTGTGAAAGAGCAGGGACCTGTTGAAGCGGCAAGGCATATTGATGTTGTCACCACCGGCACTTTTGCTCCCATGTGTTCTTCCGGCGCGTTTATCAATTTCGGGCATTCCGTACCCGGCATCAAGGCAGCCAAAGTCTGGCTGAACAATGTCCCGGCTTACGGCGGCGTCGCGGCAGTTGACTGTTATATCGGTGCGACTGAGCCTTGCGAAGATGATCCTTTAAATAAAGTTTATCCGGGCGAGTTCAGCTACGGCGGCGGACATGTGATTCAGGAATTAACTGCCGGAAAGAAAATTTATCTGAAAGCAACGGCTTACGGCACCACCTGTTATCCGAACCGTGCGGTTGAAAAAAAGATTTCATTGGATACGCTTCCGAATGCAATGCTTTGCAATCCGAGAAACGGCTATCAGAATTATAACTGCGCCGTAAATCTCACAAACAAAACGGTTTACACATACATGGGCGCGCTGAAGCCACGGGCAAGCAATGCAAATTACTGTTCCGCCGGGCAGTTAAGTCCCTTATTTAATGATCCTTATTATAAAACCATCGGCTTGGGAACCCGGATATTTCTGGGCGGGGGCGTGGGATATGTCACATGGCACGGGACTCAGCACAAGCCTTCGGCAAATCGCACTGAAAAAGGCATTCCGCTGACGCCTGCCGGGACATTGTTTGTCATGGGCGATTTAAAACAGATGAGTCCCGACTGGCTTGTGGGCGTGAGCATTCAGGGCTACGGATGTTCGCTTGCGGTGGGGCTGGGCGTGCCGATTCCCATATTGAATGAAGAAATGGCGCAATACACCGCCATATCGGATGAGGATATTTTCACTCAGGTTATAGATTACGGGAGCGACTACGGAAACGGCATTTCAAAAACTTACGGGCAGGTCAGTTATGCGGAACTGAAAAGCGGATTTATAAAATTCAACGGTGAAAACGTGCCGACAGTGCCGCTTTCCAGCATTGTAAAAGCCCGTGAAATTGCCGATACATTGAAAAAGTGGATCAATGAAAGCAGTTTTCTGCTGGGCGAGCCGCAGTTTACGCTGCCGGTATGAAGTTCGTAGGGGCACGCCAGCGGCGTGCTCCTACAATCAAAATCAAAGTGTGAATAAGTACCCGGACAAAATTATTTCCATAGCCTCTGTTCAGGCTGAAAGGGCTGTTCGGAGATCAGATAATGAAATAATTTTGTCCGGGTACTTATTGTACTATTATGACATAAACAGATTTATTCAGACAGAGGGAAAATAATAATAGACCTCTTTCAAAAGTCGGAGCTGCTCACTTGATTTTATTGGATAAAACTTGACTTTTGAAAGAGGTCTAATGAAAGATAAAACTGGGAAGCATACTTTAAATATTACGTTTCTGACTTTTCTGATTGCCGGTATGCTTGCTTCATGTTCTTTTAAGGACGGAACAGGGGAGACTGACCTGAATTCCTATCTGAAAAACCCCGAAGTGAGAAAGCTCCATGATGAGGCTCTGAAAAATTATTATAATCTGGACTGGGACAAGGCAGTGTTTTGTTTGGAGAAGGCAAAGGAAATCGAACCCGCCAATCTTCTTATTAACATGCGCCTGTTCAGTATTTTTGAAATTGTCGGTTTCGGTCACAAGTATGAAACTGAAAGAAAATATGATTTTTTATATAAGGACGCATTGAGGAGATCGGAGCATAATCCCGATGAAAAACTGATATTGGAGGAAATATTCGGTGCCGGAAGAAACCGTGACCGGACTCCTGAGCGGCTGGAAAGCCTGCGCAGAAAACTGGGGAAAGAGGATGTGATGCTGAATATCGGGCTTGCCTTTGCCTATGTTTACCTCAGAGATGACTTCGACAAGGCATATCAGATCATCGGATATTCTGTCAGCAGCCACCCGGATATTCCTGTTCTTTACATGGAGAAATGCGTTTTGTACCGGTTTCAGAAAAGGTATGACGATTTCCTGAAAAGCGCGGAGGAGGCTGTAAAAAGGTTTCCATATAATTTCCATATAATAAAGAACTATTCCGATGCGTTCGCATTTAAGGAAAACTTTGCGAAATCTCAGGAAATCGCTATGGGTCTCCTCATGAAAAACGATTCCAATCCCGTGCTTTATTATCGTATTATTCAAAATTATATTGATATGGATGATCCGCTGTCGGCAAGAAAATTCATAAAAGAAGGCAGGGAAAAATTTCCATGGGCTGATTATTTTTATTCGCTGGAAGCCCAGTTGGATTACAAAATCAGATACAAATAATAAACTTCGTATTGTGCCATAAATTCGCATAACCCGGCGTTGAACACTGCGTTATGCGGTTAAGAGCAAGATAATCCTGTAACAAAAAAAACGGTATGAAAATTTTATGCCGGCGCGAGATATTTATCACAATAATTTCAGGAATGCGCTTGTGAAAGACGGATGGACCGTCACTCACGATCCTCTGCGTCTGAAATGGGGCGGCAAAGATATGTATGTGGATCTGGGGGCTGAACGGATTCTGGCTGCTGAAAAATCCGGGAAGAAAATAGCGGCGGAAATCAAAAGTTTCACAGGAGCATCGGAACTGAACGACATTGAGAACGCCATGGGACAGTATCTTGTTTACCGCTCCGTCATGGCAAGAACCGAACCGGACAGAATCCTGTACCTTGCTGTTCATAAAGAAGTTTTCCTTGATATTTTTGAAGCGCCGCTCGGGTCTCTTCTTATCGAAGATTACAGTGTGCCGCTTGTCATATTCGATTATCGGAAAGAGGTGATTCTCAGATGGATGCCGTAAACAGATACCGTCAGATTGTCAGGAAAATACTGGCGGAACATACCGAAATTCCCTATGCGCACGGTGATATCGAGTTTGAAACCGTGTTTGACAGCGAATCCGATCATTATCTGCTGATAATTCTGGGGCGGGAAAACGGGCGCCGTGTTCACGGATGTCTGATACATATTGATATTATCAGCGGCAAACTCTGGATTCAGCGTGACGGCACAGAAAGCGGAATCGCCAACGAACTCGTCAGCTCCGGCGTGCCGAAGGAACATATCGTCCTGGGTTTCCGTTCACCGGAGATCAGAAAACACACAGGTTTTGCTGCGGCATAAAAGAAAGCAGAAGCAAAAATGTCCGAAACCATCAGAACATTCATCGCTATCGAGCTTCCTGAAACTGTTCTTTCTCACATCGAGAAGGTACAGAAAGGGATCAAATCTTATGGATTTAAGGCAAGCTGGGTGCAGCCCAAAGGCATTCATCTGACGCTTAAATTTTTGGGCAATATCGCGGCGTCAGACACGGAAAAAGTCGGAGAGGCAATGTCGGAGACTGCAAAAGCGCACCGTCCGATTTCCCTTTCGGCAAAAGGCATCGGGGTGTTTCCGGGAATCAAAAAGCCTCGGGTGATATGGATCGGTCTTTCAGGCGACACGCATCCGCTGATTCAAATGCAGAAGATGCTTGACGAAAACCTGCAACGACTCGGTTTTCCGGCAGAAGACAGACCCTTCAAAGGTCATCTGACGCTGGCGCGGATAAAGGAAAGCATTGACGCCGCCAAACTTCTTGAAGCCATGAACAAATTCGGAAGTTTTGAATCGGAAACATTCACTGCGGACAAAATCATTCTGTTCAAAAGCGAATTAAAACCGACCGGAGCGGTCTATACAAAACTGATAAATGTAAATTTAGGAGGGTGAGAGGTTCGAGGTAAGAGGTTCGGGGTCTCACCCCTCACCTCTGA
Source organism: Desulfatirhabdium butyrativorans (assembly GCA_022736535.1). Taxonomy (GTDB): domain Bacteria; phylum Desulfobacterota; class Desulfobacteria; order Desulfobacterales; family JAIFKL01; genus JAIFKL01. The sequence goes on from DZCT01000052.1 coordinate 12,571, forward strand.
CCCCTTACCCCGAACCTCACATTCAAATGCCAAACGACAATTTAAAAGAAGAAACCAGTTACGACAAAGTGCCTTACGGGAGTCATCCCTTTTTGCAAAGCCATCCGGACCGGCTTGCTACGCTGGGGCGGCTGTTCGGCATGACGCCCAAGCCCGTGACCGACTGCCGTGTGCTTGAACTGGGATGCTCCAGCGGCGGAAATCTGACGCCGATGGCTTATCAGCTCCCGAAAAGCGAATTTGTGGGCATAGATTTTTCCGCGCGTCAGGTGGAAATGGGGCAAGCAATGATTCGCGCCCTGAATTTGCAGAATATCAGCATCGAACATGCCAGCATCTTGGACATAGACAAGTCTTGGGGAGAGTTTGACTATATTATCGCCCACGGCGTGTTTTCATGGGTGCCGACTCAGGTTCAGGAAAAGATTTTTGCGATATGTTCGGCAAATCTTGCGCCCCAGGGAATCGCTTATATCAGCTACAACACCCATCCCGGATGGCGGATGCGGGAAATGCTGCGCGACATGATGCTCTATCATATCCGGCAGATTAAAGACCCGAGTCAGCAGGTGGATCAGGCAAAGGCGCTGATAGATTTTCTGTCGCGCCATGTTCCCACAGAAAACAACCCTTACGGATTGGTGCTGAAAAGCGAACTGGAGATTATCAACCGCTCCACGGACTGGTATCTTTTTCACGATCATCTGGAAGAAGTCAATGATCCGGTGTATTTTTATCAGTTTGCCGAGCGTGCGGGTTTTCACGGTCTGCAATATCTCGGCGAAAGCGATTTCGGTACCATGCTGACCACCAATTTTCCCCAGGAAGTGAAAGATACCTTAAATCAGCTCAACCGGAACATCATCGGCATCGAACAGTACATGGATTTTCTCCGGAACCGGCGGTTTCGGCAGACGCTTCTGTGCCGGAACACAGTGCCGCTCAGGCGCAATATCGGGCCTGCCGCGGTGAACGATTTCCTGCTTTCCGGCGCGGCGAATTCTGAAAAAATGCCGGTTGATCTGAGTCCCGGCGTCACCTGCGCTTTCCGCAACGCGAGAGGGCAGTCCATACACACCAACCGCCCTTTGGCAAAAGCCGCGCTGCTCACGCTCCGGGAACACTGGCCCCTTGCCCTTGATTTGGATACGCTTTTGAATAAGACATTGCAAAAGATGGATGCGGATCCCGCGTTGAAAAACATTCCGGTTCAGCGGGAAAAAGCCGTGCTTGCCGGGGACATGCTTCAGGCTTATACCGTAAGCATCGTGGAGTTTCGGACATGGCAGGCTGATTTTGTCACAAGGGTGAGCGCCCAGCCCAAAGTCAGCGATATTGCGGCTTATCAGAACCGGCAGGGCGAAAAATCTGTTGTGAACATGCGCCACGAGCAGATTGCGGCTGATCCGCTGACCCAGCATCTGATCAGCATTCTTGACGGAACCCGTGACCGGGCGGCAGTGCTGGCGCATTTGGGCGGATTAATCAAAAGCGGCGCATTGTCAGCGCACAAAGACAATCAGCCGATAAAAGAGCCGGAAGATATTCGGGAAGCCTTGACGCATGATGTGGAAAGACGGCTGGCATATCTGGCAGGGTCTGCATTGTTGGTTTCATAGAGAATAATGCTATAAGGGGAAACTGACAGGCATCCGCAGGGCGTTGTCATTTTGGGTGAAGTCATTGTCATTTCGAGCGAAGCGAGAAATCTTGCCGTCCGGAAGCGCAGGATTTCTCCTCACTTCGTTCGTCGAAATGACAAGTTAAATCGCTCGTAAGGGTGAAGTCATTGTCATTTCGAGCGAAGCGAGAAATCTTGCCGTCCGGAAGCGCAGGATTTCTCCTCACTTCGTTCGTCGAAATGACAAGTTAAATCGCTCGTAAGGGTGAAGTCATTGTCATTTCGAGCGAAGCGAGAAATCTTGCCGTCCGGAAGCGCAGGATTTCTCCTCACTTCGTTCGTCGAAATGACAAGTTAAATCGCTCGTAATTTTGAGCGAAGATATTAGGAGGATTGCATGAGCGTTTCAGCAGAAAAAGAAAGAGCATTATCAGGTACGATGACCCAGATTGAACGGCAATTCGGCAAGGGCGCGATTATGAAGCTGGGAAGCCGCCCCGTTGTTGATGTCCCTGTCATACCCACAGGCTCCATCGCGCTGGATAAAGCTTTGGGAATCGGCGGCATTCCCAGAGGCAGGGTCACGGAAATTTTCGGTCCCGAAGCCTCGGGCAAAACAACCCTCGCGCTACATGCTGTTGCACAGGCGCAGAAACAGGGCGGCATTGCCGCATTTATTGACGCCGAACACGCGCTGGACACCGCGTATTCAAAAAGATTAGGCGTCAACTGTGACGAATTGCTGGTTTCCCAGCCCGACACCGGCGAACAGGCGCTTGAAATCACAGAAATGTTAGTCAGAAGCGGCGCGATAGATATTGTGGTGATTGACTCGGTTGCCGCGCTGGTGCCCCGCGCCGAAATCGAAGGCGAAATGGGAGATTCCCACATGGGACTTCAGGCAAGGCTCATGTCTCAGGCATTGCGGAAGCTCACCGGCACCATCAGCAAGACCATGACCGCGGTGATTTTTATCAATCAGATTCGCATGAAAATCGGAATGGTTTTCGGAAATCCTGAAACCACCACCGGCGGAAACGCGCTGAAATTTTATTCTTCTCTGAGACTTGAAATCCGTCCCAAAGGCGCGATCAAAGAAGGGCAGGAGATGGTGGGAACCCGGACAAAAGTTCGGGTGGTCAAAAACAAAATGGCGCCGCCGTTCAAAGAAGCTGAATTTGACATCATGTACGGAGAAGGCATCTCCCGAACCGGCGATCTTCTTGACATCGGCGTGGAAGTGGGCGTCATTGACAAAAGCGGTTCATGGTATTCCTACAACGGAGAGCGCATCGGACAGGGACGTGAAAATGTAAAAAAATATTTTCAGGACAATCCGGAAACTTATGAATCCGCATTAATCAAAGTCAGAGAAGGGATGGGGGTTTCCAGAAAAAAGGAACGGACGGGAGAAGAATTAAATATAGATACAGAATTTCCGTCAGCAGATGAAACATAACAGCAGATAAAGGGTCCGGTGTTTTTTTATCCACGAATGAACACAAATTTTAACACGAATATTCACGAATATATTAAAAAAAATTCTCGTTCCCACGCTCTGCGTGGGAACGCCCCTCCGGAGTGCTGAAATGAGCGGAGCGAATTTTAGCATCTGAGCAAATGCGCTAAAATTTCATTTTAGCACTCCGGATATGGACGCGGAGCGTCCGGGCTGCATTCCCACGCAGAGCGTGGGAACGAGATCAAAAATTCGTGTCCTTCAGTTCGTGAAAAATTCGTGTGCATTCGTGGCAAAATCACCCGGGACCGACCTACGGAGAGACAAATGAGAGGCAGTGATGTACGCAGACAGTTTCTTGAATATTTCAACAACTATCATCATCAGATTGTGAGAAGTTCATCTCTGGTACCCCAAGATGACCCCACCCTGCTGTTTACCAATGCGGGGATGGTACAGTTCAAACGCACTTTTCTCGGAGAAGAAAAAAGAGATTATGTAAGAGCCGCAACTTCCCAAAAATGTGTACGTGCCGGCGGAAAACACAATGATCTTGAAAATGTCGGATATACTGCCAGACACCATACCTTTTTTGAAATGCTGGGAAATTTTTCCTTCGGCGATTATTTCAAGGAAAAAGCGATTGATTTTGCTTGGGAACTGATTACGCAGCGCTACGGTCTTCCGGCAGACAAACTATGGGTTTCCGTGTATCTTGACGATGATGAGGCGCATGATTTATGGCGCAAAAACACGGGCATTCCGGAAAGCCGCATTGTGCGTTTCGGCGAAAAAGACAATTTCTGGGCAATGGGCGATACGGGTCCCTGCGGTCCCTGTTCCGAAATTCTCATTGACCGGGGACCCGCTTTCGGCTGCGGAAAACCTGAATGCAAAGTCGGATGTGATTGCGACCGATACCTTGAAATCTGGAATTTGGTTTTCATGCAGTTCAACCGGGACGAATCCGGCAAAATGACGCCCCTGCCCAAACCCAGCATTGATACGGGAATGGGGCTTGAGCGCATTGTTTCCGTGCTTCAGAACGTGCCGACAAATTACGACACAGACCTGATGCTGCCGGTCATCAAAAAATGCGAAATCCTTTCTGAAAAGAAACTCGGCGCGTCGCCTGAATCAGATGTGGCAATGAAAGTCATCGCAGACCACAGCAGAGCCTCAGCATTTCTCATCGGCGACGGCGTGCTGCCTTCCAACGAGGGGCGGGGATACGTGCTGCGCCGCATCATGCGCCGGGCAATCCGCTACGGGCGCAACATCGGACTGACAAAGCCCTTCCTCCATGAAACTGCTGATGTTGTTTTTGAAATGATGAAAGATGCTTATCCCGAACTCAGCGAGGCAAAAGCGTTTATCGCCAATGTCATCAAAAATGAGGAAATCCGTTTTTCTGAAACTTTGGATACAGGTCTCAGGCTTCTGAACGACACGCTTGAGGACATGAAAGTCAAAGGTCAGACAACCGTGCCGGGGCAGGTGATTTTCAAGCTTTATGACACTT